>NZ_LSJO01000289.1:0-2202 GCF_001556735.1 Sphingomonas sp. CCH9-F2
CCCGCCGCGATCGCGCCCACCGCGCCGGCGGCAACTGCCATGCGGGTACGGCCGGGCCGGTCGGCGGCGGTGGCGGGTTTGCGGGGGCGTTTGCTCTTGTTCGGTGCGCGGGTCATATGCGGTCAACACGGGTGCGCGCGCGCGGTTCCCGTCATGCCCGCGGGGTGGTAGCGTGCGCGCCATGTCCATCCACGACGACCTGATCCTCCAGACGCTGGAGCCCGTCACCCACGATCTGGGCGGCTTCAAGGTCCATCGCACGCTGCCGCATCGCGAACGCACGATGGTGGGGCCGTTTATCTTCTTCGACCAGATGGGCCCCGCGCACCTGCCGCCGGGCGGGGGGATCGACGTGCGCCCGCACCCGCATATCGGGCTGTCGACGGTTACCTATCTGTTCGACGGTGCGTTCCAGCATCGCGATTCGCTGGGCACCGATGCGCGGATCACGCCGGGCGCGGTCAATCTGATGACCGCGGGGACCGGCATCGTCCATTCCGAACGCTCGCCCGCCGATGCGCGCCCCGGCGGCGCGGCGCTTTCGGGGATCCAGACGTGGCTCGCGCTGCCCGACGGGCGGGAGGATATCGCCCCCGCCTTCGAACATGTCGCGGCCGACGCGCTGCCGCTGGTGGAGGCAGGTGGCGCGCAGGCGCGCGTCATCATGGGCGATCTGTGGGGCGCGGGCGCGCCGACCACGACACATGCCGCCACCATCTATGCCGACATCCTGCTCGACGCGGGCGCCGCCGTGCCGATCGACGATGCGGCGGAGGAGCGCGCGATCTACCTCGCCCACGGCGATGCCACGCTCGACGGGCTGGTGCTGGAACCGCAGCGGCTCTACGTCCTGCGCCCCGGCGTGCGTGCGCGCCTGTCGTCGGCGCGCGGTGGCCGCGCGATGCTGGCGGGCGGGTCGGCGTTCGCGACGCCGCGGCACGTGTGGTGGAACTTCGTCCATTCCTCGCGCGAGGCGATCAACGAGGCGAAGCGCGCGTGGAAGGCCGGGCGCTTCGCCGCCGTACCGGGCGACAGCGAGGCGATCCCGCTGCCCGAACTGACGCCCAAGACCGTCAGCTACCCCTGACGCTTCACAGCGCCTGCGCCGCGGCCCAGCCGCTGGCCCAGGCCCATTGGAAGTTGTAGCCGCCTAGCCACCCGGTCACGTCCACCGCCTCGCCAATCGCATACAGGCCGGGCAGGTGCCGCGCCGCCATCGTCTTGGACGACAGGCCGGCGGTGGCGATCCCGCCGACCGTCACCTCCGCCTTGGCGAACCCCTCGGTCCCGTCGGGGTGGAAGCGCCAGTCGGCCAGCCGTGCCTCCGCCGCCGCCAGCGCGCGGTCGCTCGCCGCGCCCAGCTCGCCCACCCCGATCCGCTCCGCCAGCGTCTCGGCCAGCCGCGCGGGCAGCCCCAGCGCCCCCGCCAGCGTCGCGCGCGGTCGTGCGCGCTTGGCCGCGACCAGCCAGCCCGGCGCGGCGTCGGGGCGGAAGTCGATGCCGATCGCCTCGCCGTGCCGCCAGTAGCTCGATACCTGCAGGATCGCCGGGCCGGACAGTCCGCGGTGGGTGAACAGCGCGGCCTCCGCGAACGCCGCCTTGCCCGCACGCGCCACCACCGGCGTGGCGACGCCCGACAGCGCGCGGAACAGCGCCTCGTCGCCCGGCAGCGTCAGCGGCACCAGCGCGGGGCGCGGTTCCACCACCTTCAACCCGAACCGCCGCGCCAGATCATAGGCGATGCCGCTCGCCCCCAGCTTGGGGATCGACGGCCCGCCGGTCGCGATCACCAGCGCGGGCGCGGCGACGGTGCGCGCGCCGTGGCGCACGGTGAACATGCCGTCGGCATGTCCCACCTCGCCCAGCGGCGCGCCCAGCCGGATCGTCACGCCCCCCGCCGCGGCTTCGTCCAGCAGCATCGCGACGATCTGCCGCGCCGATCCGTCGCAGAACAATTGCCCCAGCGTCTTTTCGTGCCACGCGATCCCGTGCCGTTCGACCAGCGCGACGAAATCGGCGGCGGTGTAGCGGCCCAGCGCCGACTTGGCGAAATGCGGGTTAGCGGACAGATAGCGGTCGGCGGCGGCGTCGCGGTTGGTGAAGTTGCACCGCCCGCCCCCGGAAATCAGGATCTTGCGCCCCGGCTCCGGCGCATGGTCCAGCACCACGACCCGCCGGCCGCGCTGCCCCGCGACCGCCGCG
>NZ_LSJO01000029.1:0-1173 GCF_001556735.1 Sphingomonas sp. CCH9-F2
GCGCCAGCACCGCCGGCACGTTCGTCGACATGAACCCGCTGGGCGGCGCCAGGCTGCCGATCATCGCGCGGCTGTTTCCCGATGCGCGCATCCTGGTGATGCGGCGCGACCCGCGCGACGTGGTGCTCAGCTGCTATCGGATCAATTTCACCCCCAGCCCCGCCGCCTGGTGCTTCAGCGACCTGACGGAAGCGGCGCGTCACTATGACGCGCTGATGCGGCTGACCGAGACATGCCGCGCGCACCTGCCGCTGGCCTTCCACGAAGTACGCTACGACCGGCTGGTGACCGACTTCGAGGCGACGGTACGGGCGATGGCGACGTTCATCGACCTGCCGTGGACCGACGACTTCCTGCGTTTCGACCGCACGGCGCAGCGGCGCGGCGTCGGCACCGCCAGCGCGACGCAGGTGCGGCAGGGCTTGTTCGACGGGCGTGGCCAGTGGCGCCGCTATGCCGAGCAGCTGGCGCCGGCGCTGCCGATCCTGGCGCCGTGGGTCGAACGCTACGGCTTCGCCGACTGAGTTTGGCGGCGCCGGCGCGATGATGCGCCGCGATCCGATCATGCCGATGCGACGATGACCCGCGTTCGACGCGCGCCGTCATCGTCCCCCTGCTTACGCACCCGGCATCGTACCATATGAAAAGGGGGCGGGCCGAAGCCCACCCCCTCATCAGGTTCGCCGTGGCGACGCAGATCAGAACTTGATCCGCGCACCCACGTTGAAGCGGCGACCCAGCGCGTCGTAGGTCGACGGATAGGTGTTGCCGCTGTTGAACGACGCCGAACCGACCGTGCCGCCAACCAGCGGGGGCTGGCGATCGAACAGGTTGGTGACGGTGACGGTCAGGTCGAAGTTGTCGTTGACCCCGAAGCGCGTCGCGAAGTCGAAGTAATCGTACGCCTTGATGCGGCCGAAATCGACGTCGGTACCGGCCAGCGCGCCAGCGCCGATCGTGCCCTTGAAGGTGGTCACGCCCGGCTCGACCTGCACCGAACCCAGGTGGCGCCACAGCAGCGACAGATCGACATCGCCGATGCTGAGCGTCGTGCGCTGGTTCCAGGTGAACTCCGGCTGGATCGAACCCGCCGCCGAGCTGGGACCGGCCGAACCCGGCGAACCGCAGTTGCCGCTGTAATAGCCGACGCACTCGCGATAGCCGGTCGTCGGC
>NZ_LSJO01000290.1:0-3364 GCF_001556735.1 Sphingomonas sp. CCH9-F2
GCGGCGGAGCCGCCGGCCCACCCCTGCCCCTCCAGCCTTGCCCGCCGATCAGAACGACGCCGACACCGTCACGCCATAGGTGCGCGGGTCGCCCGGCTGACCCACGACCAGCCCGGTGTTGCCCGACTGGGTCGCCAGCAGTTCGTAATAATCTTTGTCGAAGGCGTTGCGCAGCCACAGGAAGGCGTTCAGTCCGCGATCCGCACGATAGCCCAGCCGGACGTTCGACAGCGCATAGCCGTCGATGTTGGTGTAGATCGATTCGGACGGGTTGGACGAAAAGCCCGAGCGGTAGCTGCCGTCATAGCCGACATAGACATTGCCCCCCGCCGCCAGCGGCACGGCATATTCCGCGCCATAGGAAAACGCCCATTTCGAGATGCCCGGCAGCCGCTGACCGGAGATGTCGCAATTGGCCGGGCTGCCGGTGCCCCCCGACAGTTCGGGGGGGCACGGCGCGTCGGTGAACGTCACATATTTGGCGTCGGTGAAGGCGCCGTTGGCATAGAGGTTCAGCCGCGTGGTCGGGCGGAGGGCGGTATCGACCTCCACCCCGCGGGTGCGCACCTTGCCCGCATTGGCCAGATAGCCGCGCAGCACGCCCAGCTGCCCGTTGGTGACGGTCGCCTGGTAATCGTCGATCTCGGTCCAGAAGCCCGCGACGTTCACCGTCGCACGCCGGTCGAGGAACTGCGTCTTCAGCCCCAGCTCGTAATGGTTGACCTTCTCCGGCCGGACGGTCGCCGCCGACAGGATCGGGTTGCTGCTGGCATCCAGCGGCAGGCCCGACAGGTTGATGCCGCCCGATTTGTAGTTGCGGGCATAGGTGGCATAGGCGTGGACGTCGCGGGCGACGTTCCACGCGGCGGTGATGTCGCCCGACACGTTCCAGTCGTCGAAATCGGGCTGGTAGCGCTGCGGCGCCAGCACGCCGCGCTGATCGGCGTTGAGCGTGGTCGATCCGCTCCCGGTGGTCACCACCGAGACATAGGAACCGCTTTTCTTGTCATAGTTCACGCGCAGCCCCGGTGCGATCGAGAAGGCGTCGCTGATATGCCAGGTCAGCTTGCCGAACGCCGCCGCCGAGGTGTTCGAGAAGCCGATCGTGTTGCGCGCGGTCAATCCGTTCAACACCGCGGGGTTGCAGGCGTTGGCGGTCGCGGTGGCGCAGCCGTTGGCGCCGAACGGCGGGGTGCCGGGGTTGAGCAGAAAGCGGCTCGCCGCCGGCCCCTGTACCTGCAACCCCTGCGTGTCGATCGTCTGGTGGAAGTAGAACAGCCCGGCGACATAATCGATCGTCCGCCGGCCGTTCGACGCGACGCGCAGTTCCTGGCTCCACTGTTTCTGCTGCGACGGATTGGCCGACACGGTGGTGATCGGCAGCCCGATGAAGTCGCGGTCGTTCGACGGATCCCAGTCCCAGAAGCGATAGGCGGACACCGACGTCAGCGTCGCCGCGCCCAGATCCCAGTTCGCGACCAGCGAGGCGCCGCCCAGTTCCTGTTTCGCGCGCAGCGGCGTGTCGAGATCGGTCAGCCGGTCGAAGGCGTTGCGCGACGGCGGCTGGTAGCCGAAAGCGGCGGCGAGCGCGTCATACTGGCGCCAAATGGGGCGCTGCGTGGTGCCGACGCGCGCGAATATCTGCGCGCAGCAATCCGGGTCCTGATGGTTGTAGTCGGCGTAGAGCGTCAGATCGAGGTTGGGCGCGGCCTGCCACAGCAATTGCCCGCGCAGGCTCTTGTTGTCCTGCGCATTGACGTCGGCGCCCGTGCGCACGTTATGGATCGTGCCCCGCCGCGAGGTGACCGAGGCGGACAGGCGGATCGCCAGCGTGTCGGCGATCAGCGGGCCGGATGCCGAAGCCTTGGCCTGGATGAAATCGTAATTGCCGGTGCTGAACTCCACCCGCGCCTCGGGCGTGAAGCTGGGCTTGCGGGTGGTGATGTTGATCGCGCCCGCGGTGGTGTTCTTGCCGTACAGCGTTCCCTGCGGTCCGCGCAGCACCTCGATCCGCTCGGTATCGGTGAAGTCGAACGTCGCCGACGCTATGCGGCTGTAATAGACCTGGTCGACATAGATGCCGACGCCCTGTTCGATCCCGTCGTTGGTCAGCCCGAACGGCGCGCCCAGCCCGCGGATGTTCGCGGCCGAATTGCGCGGATTGGTGGAATAGAATTGCAGCGTCGGCTGGATCTGCGTCAGCCGGCTGACATTATAGGCGCCGGTTTCGGACAGCGCGGTGCCGCCGATCACCGATACTGCCAGCGGCACGGTCTGCACGCTTTCGGTGCGGCGGCGCGCGGTGACGACGATATCGCCCCCCGCCGCCTGCGCCGGGCCGAGGCGGCCGGTGGCGGCGGCCGTGGGATCCTCCTGCGCGGCGGGCGGCTCCACCGGCGGCGCGGCGGGCGTGGATGCGGCCTGGAGCAGCAGCGTGGCGAGCGTGATGGACATGAACCGACCCCTTTCGTTCGTCCGCGCATCATCCGTTCGCGATCAAACCCGATCAAGAAAGTAGGTGTTTACCCCACCCCTTGAATCGCTTCGCCGATTTCCCATTTTCCGGATGTGCGGTGCCCATCAGGGGCCGCACGGTGAAGGGCGCCGCGGATGCCCGGGCGCCTTTGTTCAAATAGCTCGCTGGAGGATTTGACGATGCGTTTCGACCTTACCCCCTACCGCCGCTCCACGATCGGTTTCGATCGCCTGTTCGACATGATCGAGGCCAACGCCCGGAGCGCGTCCGAGAATTACCCGCCGTTCAACCTGGAGCGAGTCGCCGACGACCGCTACCGCATCACGCTGGCCGTGGCCGGGTTCGGCCGTGACGAGATCGAGATCGTCGCGCAGCAGAACCTGCTGATGGTGACCGGCAAGAAGGACGACAAGGCGGACAACGGCAACTTCCTCCACCTCGGCATCGCCAACCGCAGCTTCGAGCGGCGGTTCGAGCTGGCCGACTTCGTGTTCGTGGAGGATGCGCGGCTGAACGATGGCCTGCTGGTGATCGACCTGGTCCGCGAGGTGCCCGAGGCGATGAAGCCCAAGAGCATCGCGATCAAGACCGGCGCGCCGCTGGCCGCGGTCGAAAACAAGAGCGGCGACGAGGCGAAGGCCGCGTAACCCGCGCCGCGCCGCGCGATATCGGCGTTCCTTTGCTCCCTTTCGGAGCGCCGGTGGGGGCGTCCGGGCCTGAACAAGGCCCGGGCGCCTTTCCTTTTCACCGGAAACGCGTCACCCCTGCGAAGGCAGGGGTCTCCCGATGGCGTAAGTTGCGCCCGCCAAGCAGAAGATCCCGGCCTTCGCTGGGACAACGATGTGGAGCGGATAACGGCTCGTCGCGACGTTCCGAATACCCCTACAC
>NZ_LSJO01000291.1:0-5853 GCF_001556735.1 Sphingomonas sp. CCH9-F2
GATCATGGCTATGCCGCCACCATCCATAAATCGCAGGGGGTGACGGTCGATCGCGCCCCTGTCCTCGCCACCCCCGGCATGGACCGGCACAGCGCCTATGTCGGCATGTCGCGGCATCGCGACGACGTGCATCTCCATTACGGCCGCGCGACTTCGCCGACCAGCGCCAGCTCGTCCGCGCCCTGTCGCGCGACCGGGGCAAGGGACATGGCGGGCGACCATGCCCGGCCCGAGCAGGACCAGGCCCGCGCGTTCGACCGGTTGCGTGCCGCGATAGAAGGTCAGGACCGTGAGCTGGCATTGCTACGCCGTGCCGTGGAGGGCTTGGCGGCCGAGCGCGCCGCGCGATCAACGTGCCCGACTACAGCAAGGCGCTTGGCGTGCTTCAGCAGGGCGTGGACACGGCGACCGGCCGCATCGACCATGTTGTCCATATTCTTTCCAAAGCCCCGGTCATGGCGATGACGCCCAAGCAGATGGCGCAGCGCATCGCGGCGTGAACGCTCGGCCTACCACGTTGGGAAGCAGGGCAGCGCCTAATGCAGAGCGCCAGCCCGACCGCGTTCCGTGGGATCGTCGCGGCCGACAGAATCGTGACGGTTAATCGCGAAGCGATTGAAAGGTGCGTAGAAGCTGCTGCGAAAGCCCGTGAGACGGTGCGATGCACCGTCAAGGTCGCGCCCGCCCCATAAAGTAACAACGCGGACTTTTGAGGCTTCAGCCGGTGTCATGACCGTTTCAGGCCGGTGCACTTATGATCGCGAGGCGGGCGCGTGCGGATCAACGCACAATCCTTTTACGCGCCCGCCCCGAAAGCCCTCAGGCAAAATAGGGCTCTCTATTGCGTCACCGCGAAGCCGGCCTTCTCTATGGCCCGCTTGAGTTGCTGTACATCGGCCGTCGAGTTTACCGAAACGGTCTTGCTCGCCAAGTCGACGTTGACGACGGCCTTGGCATCGACGCGCTGAAGCGCGCTGGTCACACCGCGCGCACAGCCTCCGCAGGTCATTCCCTGAACTTTGAAATCGATCATCTTCGTTCTTCCATGAGGTGGATGAAGCAGATGTGGGGTTTGACACTGTGTCAGGGTCAAGGGGTGTATTTAGCTGTTGACCTTGACACGATGTGAGGGACGATAAGGCCATCGACTCAGTAGTGGAGACGACCATGAGCGCCCCGGCGCAGCTGCCAATGCAGACACAGGCGAGAAGCGAAGACAGGCTGTCGCTGGCCATCGATGGCATGACCTGCGCGACGTGTGTCGGGCGGGTGGAGCGCGCCATCGCCGGGGTGCCGGGCGTCGCCGGCGTCTCGGTCAATCTCGCGACGGAGCGCGCGAACGTCGAGTTCGTCGATGGACGATCCGATGTCGCTGCCGTAGCCGATGCGGTTCTTGCGGCGGGCTACACCCCGTTGACGCAAACGACCGAGTTGACGATCACGGGCATGACCTGCGCCTCATGTGTCGGCCGGGTCGAGAAGGCGCTGCTGAAAGTGCCCGGCGTCCGCTCCGCGAGTGTCAACCTGGCAGCCGAGACGGCGCGGATCGAAACGGTGGGTGGCGTCCCCACTTATGTCTTGGTCGAGGCCGTCGAAAGCGCTGGTTACACCGCATTCGCGCGCACCGGATCGGCGGAGGCGGAACGAAGCGCCGAGGACGCCCGCCGCGACGCAGCCGCAACAAGAGAGCTCCGCCACGTGCTGATCGCCGCGGCGCTGTCGCTGCCGCTGGTCGTTCCGATGCTGCTGGCCCCGTTCGGTATCGAGGTGGCGGTGCCGGGCTGGATCCAGCTGCTGCTCGCGACGCCCGTGCAGTTCTGGCTGGGCGCGCGCTTCTATCGCGCGGGTTGGAAGGCCGCGCGCGCCCGAACCGGCAACATGGACCTGTTGGTCGCGATCGGCACATCGGCCGCCTACGGGCTCAGCCTCTACCAGCTGCTGTTCGCGCCGATGCACGGCATGGATGCGCATTATTACTTCGAGGCTTCGGCCGTCGTCATCACCCTTATCCTGCTCGGCAAATGGCTCGAAGGCCGCGCCAAGCGTCAGACCGGAGAGGCGATCCGCGCGCTGATGGCGCTGCGGCCCGACCAGGCTCGCGTTGTCGGCACCGACGGCAGCGAACGAGAGATTGCCCTGGCGGAGGTGCGCTCGGGTGACCGCGTCCGCGTCCGGCCCGGCGAGCGCATCCCCGTCGATGGACGACTGATCGAGGGAGCAACCCATGTCGATGAATCCATGCTCACCGGAGAGAGCCTTCCGGTCGCCAAGGCCGCTGGAGACCCAGTGACCGGCGGATCGATCAACGCGGACGGCCTCATCCTGGTCGAGACGACGGCGGTGGGGGCTGAGACCACCCTCGCTCGCATCGTGCGCCTTGTCGAAAGCGCGCAGGGCGCCAAGGCTCCGATCCAGCGGCTCGTCGACAAGGTCAGCGCCGTGTTCGTGCCAATCGTCCTCGTCATAGCCGCGCTGACCCTCGCCGGCTGGCTGATCGCCGGCGCCGGAGTGGAAGTCGCGATCCTGAACGCGGTCGCGGTGCTCGTCATCGCCTGTCCGTGCGCGCTCGGCCTGGCCACGCCGACCGCGATCATGGCCGGCACGGGCGTTGCCGCGCGGGCCGGTGTCCTCATCAAGGACGCGGAGGCGCTGGAGACCGCGCACCGCATCAACATCGTCGCGTTCGACAAGACCGGCACGCTGACCGAGGGCAAGCCCTCGCTGCTGGCCGCACTGCCGGCCGAGGGGGCCGAACGCGCCGAGCTGATCGCGCTCGCCGCGGCGCTTCAGGCTGGAAGCGAGCATCCGCTCGCCCGGGCCGTCTTGGCGTGGGCCAGCTCGGAAGGCGTCGAACCCGCCCGCGCCAACGGGATGCGCGGCCTGCCCGGCCGCGGGGTTGCTGCAGACGTCAACGGCCGCAACCTGATCCTCGGCAGCACGCGCTTGATGGACGACGAAGCTATCGTGATGACACCGCTGGCGAGTGAGGCGGCCAGGCTGGAAGCCGAGGGACGGACGGTCTCCTGGGTCGCGGAACGCGCGCCCGAACGCCGCCTTCTCGGCCTTCTGGCGTTCGGCGACGAGGTCAAGGCTTCCGCCGCTGCTGCCGTGGCGGCGCTGCATGGCCGTGGCATACGCAGCGTGATGCTGACCGGAGACAATGCGGGAAGCGCCCGCGCAGCGGCGGCCAAGCTCGGCATCGACGATTTCGTTGCCAATGTCCTGCCGGAAGGAAAGTCGGATGCGGTAGCAGCATTGCGGGGCGGGGACCGCACGGTCGCGATGGTCGGGGACGGCGTCAACGACGCCCCTGCCCTCGCTGCAGCAGATGTCGGCATCGCCATGTCAACCGGAACAGACGTTGCGATGCACGCAGCGGGCATCACGCTGATGCGGGGCGATCCGCGCCTGGTCGCGGACGCGATCGACATCTCCAAACGGACATATTCCAAGATCCGCCAGGGGCTGTTCTGGGCGTTCATCTACAACCTGGTCGGCATCCCGCTGGCAGCGTTCGGGTATCTAAGCCCGGTGATCGCCGGCGCGGCGATGGCGCTGTCGAGTGTCAGCGTCGTCGCCAATGCTCTGACGCTTCGCCGTTGGCGTCCGACAGCGGCTTGAGGAGGCGATACGTGAATATAGGACAGGCGGCCAAAGCTTCGGGCGTCAGCCAGCGGATGATCCGCCATTATGAGGCGATCGGCCTCATTCCGAAGGCCACGCGGCGTGATTCCGGCTACCGCGACTATGACGAACGCGAAGTCCACATGTTGCGCTTCATCGGCCGCGCACGCGATCTGGGCTTTCCAATTTCGGAGATCGGCCAGCTCGTCGCGCTGTGGCAGGACGGCGATCGGGCGAGTGGTGAGGTCAAGGCCCTCGCGCTTGCACGAGCCGCGGAGATGGAGCGCAAGGAGCACGAGCTCCGAGCGATGCGCAAGTCGCTCGAAGATCTGGCGCGTCGCTGCGCGGGCGGAGATCGACCGGATTGCCCGATCCTGGACGATCTTGCGATCGGAGTGGAACATGTGAGTCTGCGTTGCGCTAAAGAAAAGGGTTGACCTTGGACCATGGTCCGAGCCGCAAGGACGGTGAAGTCCCGACCCCGGCGAGGGAAAGCGCCAAGAACCGCGTATATACAAGGGGAGGGGGGCGCATATGGAAGGAAAGACAATGCATCAGATCGATCCCGAGATGAAGGCGTGCATGGACGCCTGCCATGAATGCCACATCACCTGCCTTCACATGGCGATGAATCACTGCCTGGAGGCGGGCGGGCGACACGCCGAGCCTCAGCACATGAAGCTGATGCTGGACTGTGCTCAGATTTGCAGTGTCGCGATCGACTTCATGGCGCGCAAGTCCGAGCACCACCGGCATATCTGCCGCGAGTGCGCCGAGATTTGCCGGGCGTGCGCGTCGAGCTGCGAAGGGCTGGACGGCATGGAGGATTGCGTCGCCGCGTGTCGCAAGTGCGCCGACGCTTGCGACAAGATGGCCGCGTAAATGGCCCGAGGGCGGCGCTTTCCCCGCCGCCCTCCCGTTACATTGCGAGCCAAGGCGCGTGAGACGGTGCGATGCACGGTCAGGGTTGGCAGCAACGCTTTAGAGAGGGGCGTCACCTGCCCTGCCGCTAGGCTAGCGGCCCGCCCGTCCGCGGCTTGGCGCGGCGGTTCCAGGCGAACCCGATCATGATCGCGGCAAGCATCAGGAGTTGTGCCAGCACCGACTGAAATGTCGGGAACAGGCCCAACATCGAGATACGTGGCACGCTGGCGAGCGGCGCTATGTCGATGATCCCCGCCTCTTGGAGAGCAGCGACTCCCTTACCGGCCAGCACGACCGTCAGAGCGGCCATCAGCCATGAGCTGTAGCGGAAGAACTGCGTAATCGGCAGCGTCCGGCTGTAGCGGAGCATTGCCCAGGCGATGACGGCGAGAAGGCTGATCGCTGCGCCGGCCCCGGCCAGCAGCATCGCGGTGTTCCCCTGTGTCGAGAGCGCGGCGTAGAAAAGGATCGTCTCGAATACCTCCCGATAGACAACCAGGAATGCGAGCCCGAACAGGAACCATCCCGACCCGCCCGATAGCGCCCGTGACATTTTCTCGCGGATATAGCGTTGCCATTGATCAGCTTGTGCCTTGCCGTGCATCCAGATTCCGACCGAGAGCAGGACCACGGCCGCGAACAGCGAGCCGAACCCTTCCGTCAGTTCCCGGCTCGCGCCGCTTATACCGATCGCATAGGTGGCAACCGCCCAGGTAATCCCGCCGGCGACGAGCGCGCCGACCCAGCCACCATGCACATAGCGCATGGCTTCCGGCCGCTCCGCTTTGCGGAGGAACGCAATCATGGCCACCACGATCAAGAGAGCTTCCAGCCCTTCGCGCAGCAGGATCGTGAAGGCTCCCAAGAAGGTGGACGCCTGCGTCGCGGCGTCGGGCGCGAGCGCGGCCTCGGCATCATCGAACAGGCCGCCCAGCACTGCCACTCGTTCGGTCACGTCATCGGCTGACGTGCTGCTCTCCACAGCGGCGCGATATTCTCCCATCGCGCCTTCGATCCGGGACATGAGGTTCGGGTCGCGCGCCGAGAGCGTCGGTTCGATCGGCTCGAACCCGTCGAGGTAGGCGGACAGCGCCAGTTCCTTTGCAGCGCGCCGGTCGCCGCGCTGGAACGCGGCGAGGCTTTGCGCAAGCTTGGCGCGCGCCACGGCGAGCGGGCTTGGGGCTTGTTGCATCACCTGATCGGGGTGGCGACGCAGATAGGCGAGCACCGCGTCGGCTTTCACCTGCCCGATGCTGCCCGCAAGCGCGGCGGGGGTGAGCGCGACCAGGGTTTTCAGGTCGGGAA
>NZ_LSJO01000292.1:0-415 GCF_001556735.1 Sphingomonas sp. CCH9-F2
GGCGAAGGTCGCGCGCAGCGTCGCCGCCGGCAGCGCCGCCAGCGGCATATCGCCCAGCCGGATACCCGGCGCGTCATGGTGGCGCAGCCCGATCATCGCCTCGACAAGGCTGGTCTTGCCCGTGCCGGTCGCGCCGGTGATCGCGATCCGCGCACCCGCGGGGACCAGCGTGCCGACGCCCGGCAGCGTCAGGGCGGCCGAACGGGGCTTGGGGAAAGGTGGCGGGTCGGGCATGAACAGCGCGCCAAGTCGTGCAGCGGCCTCCCGCGTTGCGGACCGTGCCGCGCGCTCGCGCAGCGCCGGCATGATCCCGTCCATCGCCGCCGCCGCGGTCAGCGCGCCGAGCGCCGCCAGCGCCGTGCCGGCGGGCATGGCCAGCAGGAACACGCCGACCGCGGCCGCGCCCGTCGCGAGC
>NZ_LSJO01000293.1:0-2857 GCF_001556735.1 Sphingomonas sp. CCH9-F2
GGGAACGGCCATCGGTCGGTGACCTGCTCCTGACCCCGGCCAATGCCACGCGCGTCGCCGACCGCTTGTCGCACCTGCGCGGCGCGGCGATGAAGCTGGGGCAGATGATCTCGATGGACGCGGGCGACATGCTGCCGCCCGAACTGTCCACGATCCTCGCGCGGCTGCGCAACCAGGCGTACCGGATGCCGCCCGCGCAGCTCGACCGCGTATTGCGCCAGGAATGGGGCGCCGACTGGCGCCGCCGCTTCCGCCATTTCGAGGCATCGCCGATCGCCGCCGCCTCGATCGGGCAGGTCCATCGCGCGACGCTGCCGGACGGGCGCGTGCTGGCGATCAAGGTGCAATATCCGGGCGTCGCCGGCAGTATCGACGCCGATGTCGACAATGTCGCGACGCTGCTGCGCCTATCCGGCGTGCTGCCGCCGTCGATCGACCTGAAGCCGCTGCTGGCCGAGGCGAAGACGCAGCTGCGCGACGAGGCGGATTACGTGCGCGAGGGCGCGCAGCTGCGCGGCTATCGCGAACGGCTGGCGGGGGATGCGCGCTATGTCGTGCCGGAGCTGGCAGAGGAGCTGACCACCCCGCGCGTGCTGGCGATGACCTTTGTCGAGGGGCGCGCGGTGGAGACGCTGGCCGATGCGCCGCAGGAAGCGCGCGACGCGGTGATGACCGCGCTGGTGACATTGGTGTTGCGCGAGCTGTTCGAGTTCGGCGTGATGCAGACCGATCCCAATTTCGCCAATTACCGCTGGCAGCCCGAGACGGGCGCGCTGGTGCTGCTCGATTTCGGGGCGGTGCGCGACGTGCCGGCGGATACCGCCGCCGCCTATCGCCGGCTGATCGAGGCGGGGCTGGCACGCGATACCGATCGCATCCGCGACGTGGCGGTCGACACCGGCTTCATCGGCGCGGCGGCGGCGCGCGCGCATCGCGCCGCGCTCGACAGGATCATCGCCGCGATCGACGTGGCCCTCAACCGGCCGGGGCCGTTCGACTTCGGCGACCGCGCCTTCGTGCCGGTGGTACGGGAGGAAGCGAAGGCGATGATTGCCGACCGCGCGACCTGGCATGTGCCGCAGGTCGAGACGCTGTTCGTCCAGCGCAAGGTCAGCGGCACCGCGCTGCTCGCCGCGCGGTTGAAGGCGCGGGTCGAGGTGCGCGGGCTGGCGGCGGCGGCGATCGGGGCGTAGGCGCACGGCCATGGCGCGCAATCCCTATTACACCGGCCCGGTCAGCGACCATTTCGACGGCACGCGCTTCTTCAATCCCGGTCAGCGACGCACCGACGCCGGGCTGGGCGCGGTGCTGCGCTGGAAACTGGCGGGGGGCGCCGCCCGCTGGCCGCGATCGGTGCCGGTGGTGCCCACGCGGCCGGTGGGGCGCGTCGATGACGGCATGCGGGTGACGATGGTCGGTCATGCCGCGCTGCTGGTGCAGGCGGCGGGGATCAACATCCTGACCGATCCCGTCTGGTCGGATCGCGCCAGCCCGTTCCGCCGCATCGGCCCGCGCCGTGTCACGGCGCCGGGGATCGCGTTCGACGATCTGCCACCGATCGATATCGTCGTGCTAAGCCACGGCCATTACGACCATTGCGACGTCGCGACGCTGCGCCGGCTGCACGAACGCGATGCGCCGCTGATGGCGCTGCCGCTGGGCAATGACGCGATCGTCCGCGCCGCGGTGCCCGGCGCGCGCTGCGTGGCGGGCGACTGGTGGCAGCGGATCGAGTTGCGCGACGGGATCGCGACGACGATCACCCCGGCGTATCACTGGTCGAACCGCTGGCCATCGGACACGCGGATGATGCTGTGGGGCGGGCATTACCTGCATACCCCCGCGGGAAGCCTGTGGTTCGTCGGCGACACCGGATATGGCGACGGCGTGATCTTCAACGCGGTGCGCGAGCGGCTGGGCGCGCCCGATGCGGCGCTGATCCCGATCGGCGCCTACGAACCGCGCTGGTTCATGGCCGCGCAGCATGTCGATCCGGCAGAGGCGGTGCGCATCTTCGCGGACGCCGGCGTCGGCCGCGCGCTGGGCATCCACTGGGGCACGTTCCAGCTGACCGACGAGCCGCGCGAAGCGCCGCGCGACGGGCTGGCGGCGGCGCTGGCGGCGGCGGGGATCGACCCGGCGCGCTTCGTCGCGGCGGAGCCGGGCGGGGTGTATGAGTTGATGGCGGGTTTGGGTTGATTCACGCGAAGACGCGAAGACGCGAAGAAGAAGGTTTTCGCGCAGAGACGCAGAGACGCAGAGGTGTCTGGCCCGTTATCCGCGAAGCGGCTTCATCAGCAGTGGATTGGAAGGAAGACGCTTCGCCTCATCGATTCAGCTCCGCGTCTCAGCGCCTCTGCGCGAATCAAGCTTCTTTGCGTCTTCGCGTCTTCGCGTGGACCCCCAAAACCCCACCTTACCGCGGCGTGGCGAACCAGATGACGTGGTGCGCGCCCTTACCGTTGTCGCGCGCGCGGGTGCGGACCTCGTCGACGGTGAAGCCGCCGCGCGCCAGACGGCGGGCGAAGGCGGGGTCGGGGGCGGCTGACCAGATCGCCAGCACCCCGCCGGGGCGTAGCGCGGCGCGCGCCTCGTCCAGCCCGCGCGCGGAATAGAGGCCGTCGTTGGCGGGGCGGGTCAGCCCGTCGGGCCCATTGTCGACGTCCAGCAGGATCGCATCATACTGGCGCGCGCCCGCACGGATCGCATCGCCGACGTCGCCCATCCGCAGCGTCACGCGCGAATCGTCGAGGCAGCCCGCGGTCAGCTCGGCCATCGGCCCGCGCGCCCATTCGATGATGCCGGGTACCAGTTCGGCCACGGTCACGCGACCGGCGGGGTCGAGCCGCTCCAGCAC
>NZ_LSJO01000294.1:0-16303 GCF_001556735.1 Sphingomonas sp. CCH9-F2
GAACAGGAAACGGTCCGCCACTACACCCGCCTCAGCCGGCAGAATTACGCCATCGACCTGGGGCTGTTCCCGCTGGGGTCGTGCACGATGAAGCACAATCCGCGCCTGAACGAAAAGGTCGCGCGGCTGCCCGGTTTCGCCGACGTCCACCCGCTCCAGCCGGTCGACACGGTGCAGGGCGCCTTGGGCGTCATCAACGAACTGGCGATGTGGCTCATCACGCTGACCGGCATGTATGGCGTCGCGATGAGCCCGAAGGCGGGCGCGCACGGCGAATTGTGCGGCATCCTGTGCATCAAGGCGGCGCTGGAGAAGCGCGGTGAGGGGCATCGCAAGGTCGTGCTGGTGCCCGAAAGCGCGCACGGCACCAACCCGGCCACCGCCGCCTTCGCGGGTTTCGCGGTGGAGGATATTCCCGCCACCGCCGACGGGCGCGTTGACACCGCGGCGCTCAAGGCGCGGCTCGGGCCGGACGTTGCGGCGGTGATGATCACCAACCCCAATACCTGCGGGCTGTTCGAGCGCGATCTGAAAGAGATCAGCGACGCGGTCCATGCCGCAGGTGGCTATGTCTATTGCGACGGGGCGAACTTCAACGCGATCGTCGGGCGCGTGCGGCCTGGCGACCTTGGCGTCGATGCGATGCACATCAACCTGCACAAGACCTTCTCCACCCCGCATGGCGGCGGCGGGCCGGGGTCGGGGCCGGTGGTGCTGTCGAAGGCGCTGGCGCCGTTCGGCCCGCTGCCGTTCACCGCGCGGACGGCGGACGGTTACGTCCACCTCATCGAGGAGGAGCGTGCCGAGGAATTCTCGAACGCGCATTTCGACGGCAAGCTCGACAGCTTCGGGCGGATGACCGCCTTCCACGGCCAGATGGGGATGTTCACCCGCGCGCTCGCGTACATCCTCAGCCACGGCGCCGACGGCCTGCGGCAGGTGGCCGAGGATGCGGTGCTCAACGCCAATTACGTGTTGCGCTCGCTGGAGGACACGCTCGACGCGCCGTTCGCTGCCAGCGGGCCGTGCATGCACGAGGCGATCTTCAGCGATCGCGGGCTGGCCGATGGGTTCTCGACCATCGACGTGGCCAAGGGGCTGATCGACGAGGGCTTCCACCCGATGACCATGTACTTCCCGCTGGTGGTGCACGGCGCGATGCTGGTCGAGCCGACCGAGACGGAGAGCAAGGCCGCGCTCGACCAGTTCATCGGCGCGCTGCGCTCGGTGGCGCAGCGGGCGAAGGCGGGCGACATGGCGCTGAAGACCGCGCCGCACTTCGCGCCCCGCGCCCGGCTGGACGAGACGCTGGCCGCACGCAAGCCGGTGCTGCGCTGGAAGCCCCCGGTCGCGGCGGCGGAGGCGGCGGAGTAAAGGGCGCGCGCTCCGCGCTCAATCGTCGGGCGCGACGGTCGTCGTCTGTTGCCGGCCCAGCCGGTGTTCGCGCCATACGATGAACAGCCCGCTGGCGATGATGATCGGCGCCCCCATCCAGGTCATCGGCGCGGGCAGTGCGCCGAACAGCAGCCAGCCGTAGATGGTTGCCCACAGCAGGCCGGAATAGTCCATCGGCACCACCGCGCTGACCGGCGCCAGCCGCGACGCGGCGGTGATCGACAATTGCCCCAGCGCGCCGACCACCCCGGTCGCCGCCAGGATCGCCCAGGTGCCGGCGTCATGCGCCTGGAGGTGGAAGGCATAGGGGATGGCGATCGGCGGCAGCGTCAGCGTGGTGAACCAGAAGACGGTCGTACCGGTCGGTTCGTCACGCAGCTGGCGCAGCAGCACCGCGACCAGTGCGACGAACAGCGCGGCCAGCAATCCCACCGCCGCGCCCATCGGGGATAAATGCGCGCTGCCCGGCTGCGCCACCACCAGCACGCCCACGAACCCCACCAGCACCGCCGCCCACCGCTGGATGCCGGTCCGCTCCTTCAACAATGTCGCGCCTAGGATCGTGGCGAAGATCGGCACGGTGAACTGGAACGTCGTCGCCTCTGCCAGCGGCAACAGGATCACCGCGCCGAAGGTGAAGACCATGCCGACCAGCCCGACCATCGCCCGTGCCAGATGGCCGCGGAAGCGCGCCGTGCGCAGCGATGCCAGCCCCGGCCCGCGCACCACGAACGCCAGCACCACCGGCAGCGCGCACGCCTGTCGCCAGAACATCCCCTCGAACAGCGTCGCGCCGCGATGCTCGCCCCACTTTATCAGGGCGGACATCGTGGCGAGAAAGAAGATGGCCAGCAATCGCAGCGCGATGCCCGCCAGTATGCGATCGCTGGACATGACGCCCGCCTAGCCGCGCGGGCGGGGCGGCGGAACCCCGCACCGCTCCAGTTGCCAAAATCGCCGGTTCGTTTAGGTCGCGGATCATGAAACACGCCCTTTCCGTCACCCGCGAGGCGGACTTCGCCGCCTGGTATCAGACCGTCATCACCGAGGCCGACCTGGCGGAGGAAAGCGGCGTGCGCGGGTGCATGGTCATCCGGCCGTGGGGCTATGGCATCTGGGAACGGATCCAGCGGCTGCTCGACGATCGCATCAAGGCGACCGGCCACGAAAATTGCTATTTCCCGCTGTTCATCCCGCTGTCCTATTTCGAGGAAGAGGCCAGCCACGTCGACGGTTTCGCCAAGGAGATGGCGGTCGTCACGCATCACCGGCTGGTCGCCGACGGCAAGGGCCGGCTGGTCCCCGATCCCGCAGCGAAGCTGGAGGAGCCGCTGGTCGTCCGTCCGACCAGCGAGACGGTGATCGGCCATGCCTTTGCACGCTGGGTCCAGTCGTGGCGCGACCTGCCGGTGCTCATCAACCAATGGGCCAATGTCGTGCGCTGGGAAATGCGCACGCGCATGTTCCTGCGCACCGCCGAATTCCTGTGGCAGGAGGGGCATACCGCCCACGCCACCGCCGAGGAGGCGCAGGCCGAGACGCTCAAGATGCTGGAGGTGTATCGCGAGTTCGCCGAGACGTGCATCGCGCTGCCGGTGATCGCGGGCGAAAAGCCGGAGAATGAACGCTTCCCCGGCGCGGTCGCGACCTACAGCATCGAGGCGATGATGCAGGATGGCAAGGCGCTCCAGGCGGGCACCAGCCACTTCCTGGGCACCAATTTCGCCAAGGCACAGAACATCCGCTTCCAGAACGCCGAGGGGCAGCTGGAACTGGCCAATACCACCAGCTGGGGCGTGTCGACGCGGATGATCGGCGGCCTCATCATGGTGCATGGCGACGACGACGGGCTGCGCGTGCCACCGCGCGTCGCGCCGTGGCAGGTGGTGATCGTGCCGATGCTGCGCGACACGCCCGAGGATGAGGCGCTGATCGCCTATTGCAAGGAGTTGCAGGCGGCGCTGGCGCGCGAAAGCGCGCTGGGCGAACCGGTGCGCGCGCTGCTCGACCTGAAGGCGGTGAAGTCCACCAACAAGCGCTGGGGCTGGGTGAAGAAGGGTGCGCCGATCGTGATCGAGGTCGGCGGCCGCGATATGGCGGCGGGCAACGTCTCGGTCATCCGTCGCGACCGGCTGTACCGCGCGGACGGCAAGCTCGACAGCGCCGCGACCGAGCGTGATGCGTTCGTCGCCGGTGCGGGGGCGCTGCTGGAGGAAATCCAGCAGGCACTCTTCGCCGAGGCACGCGACCGGCTGCACGCGAACGTCATGCCCGCCGCCGATTGGGCGGCGGTGGAAGCGCATTTTGCGGACGGGGCGAAGAACCCCGGCTGGCGCGAGGTGCAATGGTCGCGGCCGACCGGCGCCGCGCTGGATGCGGTGGTCGAGAAGCTGAAGGCGCTGAAGCTGACGCTGCGCAATGCGCCGATGGATCAGCCCGCGGTCGACGGTGCGTGCGTCTTCACCGGTGCGCCGGCGGTCGAACGGGTGCTGATCGGCCGCGCCTACTGATCGGCCGCGGCGCGCTGTCGCGCGTCGTTCCAGCAATCGATAGCCCGCCAGCGATACGCCCGGCCGCGTGACGGACGGCAGGCGGACGGCAGCGCGACAGGCGGGGCGAACGGCGTCGGGCGCGTGTGCGTCCCCGGTTTCGCTGGCGATCGTCTGGATCGGCGACAGCGCGACGCCTGTTAGCGCCATCGGGGCCCCGGCCAGCGGCGCAGTGTGCTTCGTCGCTATAGTGCGCTTGTTGCCGTCCTGCCCTTTCGATGCCGATACCGGCCGGATCGATACGAAAAAGCCGCCGTCCGGCATCCCGGACGACGGCCTTTCGCGTCAGCTGCCCGATCGGGCGGGGAGGGTTATT
The DNA here is from genome assembly GCF_001556735.1 of Sphingomonas sp. CCH9-F2. NCBI lineage: Bacteria > Pseudomonadati > Pseudomonadota > Alphaproteobacteria > Sphingomonadales > Sphingomonadaceae > Sphingomonas > Sphingomonas sp. CCH9-F2. The sequence continues at coordinate 4,261 of NZ_LSJO01000294.1, forward strand.
CCCCCGCCTCGTTCAGATACTCGCCGGCATCCGCATCGGTGCCGTGCCCCGACCGGACCACCGCGGCCAGCGGATCGCTGCCGGTGCCGACCTCGTCGCGCGGGCTGCGCGCATTTTCGGCCGCCTTCACCTGCGCGGCGGTGCCGGACAGGATCATCGCTTCCTGCAGCTTGCGCTGCTGGACCCGCAGCGCGGCGTCGCGGCTGGAGGCTGCCACGCGCAGGCGGTTCATGCCCGCGCCGGTGCCCGCCGGGATCAGGCGGCCGACGATGACATTCTCCTTCAGCCCCATCAGCGTGTCCTGCTTGCCCTGGACCGCCGCCTCGGTGAGGACGCGGGTGGTTTCCTGGAACGACGCGGCCGAAATGAAGCTGCGGGTCTGCAGCGACGCCTTGGTGATGCCCAGCAGGACCGGCTTGCCTTGCGCCGGCTGCTGGTTCTTCTCCAGCTTGGCGTTGATCGCGTCCATCTCCTCGCGGTCCACCTGTTCGCCGACCAGCAGCGTGGTGTCGCCCGACTCGATGATCTCCACCTTCTGCAGCATCTGGCGAACGATCACCTCGATGTGCTTGTCGTTGATCTTCACGCCCTGCAGTCGATAGACTTCCTGGATTTCGCTGACCAGATATTCGGCCAGCGGCTCGATGCCGAGCACTTCCAGAATGTCGTGCGGGTCGGGGCTGCCGCCGATCAGGTTGTCGCCACGCTTGACGTAGTCGCCTTCCTGAACGTCGATCACCTTCGACTTCGGCACCAGATATTCCACGACCTCGCCGCCGTCCTCGGGCTGAATACCGATCTTGCGCTTGGCCTTGTAATCCTTGCCGAACACCACCCGGCCGGAGACCTTCGCGATGATCGCATTCTCCTTCGGCTTGCGCGCCTCGAACAGCTCGGCGACGCGCGGCAGACCGCCGGTGATGTCGCGGGTCTTGGCCGATTCACGCGCGACACGCGCCAGCACGTCGCCCGCCTGCACCGCGGCATTGTCCTCGACCGACAGCACTGCGCCCGCCGCCAGCATGTAGCGTGCGGCCTCGCCCGAACCTTCGTCCAGCAGGGTCAGGCGCGGACGAAGATCCTCCTTCGACTTGGTCGACGCGCGATATTCGATCACGACGCGCTGGGCGATGCCGGTGGCTTCGTCGACCTGTTCGGTCAGCGTCTTGCCCTCGATGAGGTCCTGGAACTTCACCGTACCGGCGGTTTCCGTGATCACCGGCATGGTGAACGGATCCCATTCGGCCATCCGGTCGCCCTTGGTGACGATATGACCGTCGTCGAACATCACGTACGCGCCGTACGGGATCTTGTGGACGGCCAGCTCGCGGCCGTCCATGTCGACGATCGCGATCTCGCCCGAACGGCTCAGCACGACGCGGCGGCCGCGCTGGTCCTCGATGATCCGCAGGTCGCGGAACTCGACGGTGCCGTCGACCGGCGCCTCCAGGTTCGACTGTTCGTTCAGCTGCGCCGCACCGCCGATGTGGAAGGTCCGCATCGTCAGCTGCGTGCCCGGCTCGCCGATCGACTGCGCCGCGATGACGCCGACCGCCTCGCCGATGTTGACCGGCGTACCGCGGGCGAGGTCACGCCCGTAGCACTTGCCGCACACGCCGACCTTGCTTTCGCAGACCAGCGGCGAGCGAATCTTCATCGCCTGGATGCCCAGCGCCTCGATCTGCGCCACCATCGGCTCGTCGAGCAGCGTCCCGGTCGGGATGACGACCGCACCCGTCTTGGCGTCGACGACGTCCTCGGCCGTGGTGCGGCCCAGGATACGCTCGCCCAGCGAGGCGATGGTCGAGCCGCCCTGAACGATCGCCTTCATCTCCAGCGCGCGCTCGGTGCCGCAATCGATCTCGACGATCGTGCAGTCCTGCGACACGTCGACCAGACGCCGGGTCAGGTAGCCCGAGTTCGCGGTCTTGAGCGCGGTGTCCGCCAGGCCCTTGCGGGCGCCGTGGGTCGAGTTGAAATATTCAAGGACGGTCAGACCTTCCTTGAAGTTCGAGATGATCGGCGTCTCGATGATCTCGCCCGACGGCTTGGCCATCAGGCCGCGCATGCCGGCCAGCTGCTTGATCTGCGCGGGGCTGCCGCGCGCACCGGAGTGGGCCATCATGTAGATCGAGTTGATCGGCTTCTCGCGGCCGGTCTCCTCGTCGATGCGAACGGCCTTGATCTCGTTCATCATCGACGCCGCCACCTGGTCGCCGCAGCGGCTCCAGGCGTCGATCACCTTGTTGTACTTCTCCTGCTGCGTGATCAGGCCGTCCTGATACTGCTGCTCGAAGTCCTTCACCTGCTCGCGCGTCTCGTCGACCAGCTTGTCCTTGTCCGGCGCGATCAGCATGTCGTCCTTGCCGAACGAGATGCCTGCGCGGAACGCATGACGGAAGCCGAGCGCCATGATCGCATCGGCGAACAGCACCGTCTCCTTCTGGCCGGTGTGACGATACACCTCGTCGATCACGTCGCCGACGTCCTTCTTCGTCAGCAGGCGGTTGACGACGTCGAACGGCACCTTGTGGCTCTTGGGCAGGCATTCGCCCAGCAGCATGCGGCCCGGCGTGGTCTCATACCGCTTGAGATACTGCTTGCCGTCCTCGTCGGTCTGCGGAACGCGGCTGACGATCTTCGAATGCAGCGTCACCGCGCCGGCGTTCAGCGCCTGGTGCACCTCCTGCATGTCGGCCAGCAGCATGCCTTCGCCCGGCTCGTTCTGCTTCTCCATGGAGAGGTAGTAGAGGCCCAGCACCATGTCCTGCGACGGCACGATGATCGGCTTGCCGTTCGCCGGGGACAGGATGTTGTTGGTCGACATCATCAGGACGCGCGCTTCGAGCTGCGCCTCAAGGCTCAGCGGGACGTGCACGGCCATCTGGTCGCCGTCGAAGTCGGCGTTGAACGCGGAGCAGACCAGCGGGTGCAGCTGGATCGCCTTGCCCTCGATCAGCACCGGCTCGAACGCCTGGATGCCCAGGCGGTGGAGCGTCGGCGCGCGGTTCAGCAGCACGGGGTGCTCGCGGATCACCTCGTCCAGGATGTCCCAGACCTCCTTGCGCTCCTTCTCGACCCACTTCTTCGCCTGCTTCAGCGTCATGCTGAGGCCCTTGGCGTCGAGGCGCGCGTAGATGAACGGCTTGAACAGCTCGAGCGCCATCTTCTTCGGCAGGCCGCACTGGTGCAGCTTCAGCTCCGGCCCGGTCACGATGACCGAACGGCCCGAATAGTCGACGCGCTTGCCGAGCAGGTTCTGGCGGAAGCGGCCCTGCTTGCCCTTCAGCATGTCGGACAGCGACTTGAGCGGCCGCTTGTTGGCGCCGGTGATCGTGCGGCCGCGACGGCCGTTGTCGAACAGCGCGTCGACCGCTTCCTGCAACATGCGCTTTTCGTTGCGGACGATGATGTCCGGCGCGCGCAACTCCATCAGCCGCTTCAGGCGGTTGTTGCGGTTGATGACGCGGCGGTACAGGTCGTTGAGGTCCGACGTCGCGAAGCGGCCACCGTCCAGCGGCACCAGCGGACGCAGTTCGGGCGGGATGACCGGCACGACCTCGAGGATCATCCATTCCGGCCGGTTGCCCGATTCCAGGAAGCTCTCGACGACCTTCAGGCGCTTGATGATCTTCTTGGGCTTCAGCTCCGACTTGGTCGTCGCCAGCTCTTCCAGAAGCTGCACCTTCTCGCCCTCGAGGTCGAGGTTCTCGAGCATGATGCGCACCGCTTCGGCGCCGATCCCGGCGGAGAAGGCGTCCTCACCATATTCGTCCTGCGCCTCGAGCAGTTCGTCCTCGGTCAGCAGCTGATATTTCTCGAGCGGCGTCAGGCCCGGTTCGATGACGATATACGCCTCGAAGTACAGCACGCGCTCCAGCTGCTTGAGCTGCATGTCGAGCAGCAGGCCGATGCGGCTCGGCAGCGACTTCAGGAACCAGATGTGCGCGACCGGTGCCGCCAGTTCGATATGGCCCATCCGCTCACGGCGGACCTTCGACACCGTGACCTCGACACCGCACTTCTCGCAGACGATGCCCTTGTACTTCATGCGCTTGTACTTGCCGCACAGGCATTCGTAGTCCTTGATCGGACCGAAGATGCGCGCGCAGAACAGGCCGTCACGCTCGGGCTTGAACGTGCGATAGTTGATCGTCTCGGGCTTCTTGATCTCGCCGAAGGACCAGCTGCGGATCTTGTCGGGCGACGCGATCCCGATCTGGATCTGGTCGAAGGTTTCCGGCTTCGCGAGCGGATTGGCGAAATTGGTCAGTTCGTTCATTTCAACCTCTTTCTCCTCTCCCGCTGGGAGAGGAAGGGACCCGCCCGGCGCAGCCGGGTGGGAAGGTGAGGGGGAGGGACGCGCATCGTCGTCCTCACCCTTCCGCGGCCGTTGGCCGCTCCCTCCCTCTCCCGCCGGGAAAGGGAGGGTGGTTGCTTCTTATTCGGCCGCGATCGCCACGCCGTCTTCGTCGTAACCCAGGTCCTCGTGGGACTTGAGGTCGACGTTGAGGCCCAGCGAGCGCATTTCCTTGACCAGCACGTTGAAGCTCTCCGGGATGCCGGCCTCGAACGTGTCGTCGCCCTTGACGATCGCCTCGTAGACCTTGGTGCGGCCGACCACGTCGTCCGACTTCACCGTCAGCATCTCCTGGAGCGTGTAGGCCGCGCCATAGGCCTGGAGCGCCCACACTTCCATTTCGCCGAACCGCTGGCCCCCGAACTGCGCCTTGCCGCCCAGCGGCTGCTGGGTGACGAGGCTGTACGGCCCGATCGAGCGGGCGTGGATCTTGTCGTCGACCAGGTGGTGCAGCTTCAGCATGTAGATGATGCCCACCGTCACGCGCCGGTCGAACGAATCACCGGTACGCCCGTCGTACAGGATCGACTGGCCCGACGTGTCGAGACCGGCCAACTCCAGCATCTCCGACACGTCGCTTTCGCGTGCGCCGTCGAACACGGGAGTGCCCATCGGCACGCCGGTGCGCACGTTATGGACCAGCTCGGCGATCTCCTCGCCGTCCCGAGCCTCGATCTCGTCGACGTAATGGTCGCCGTAGATGGTCTTCAGCCGCTCCTTGACCGCGTCGGGCATCTCGCCCGCCGTGGCGTCCGGATTGGCCTCGCGCCATTCCTCCAGCTGCCGCGCGACCTGCATGCCCAGGTTGCGCGCCGCCCAGCCCAGGTGAGTCTCGAAGATCTGCCCGACGTTCATGCGGCTCGGCACGCCCAGCGGGTTGAGCACCAGGTCGACCGGCGTCCCGTCGGCAAGGAACGGCATGTCCTCGACCGGCAGGATGCGGCTGATGACGCCCTTGTTGCCGTGACGGCCGGCCATCTTGTCGCCCGGCTGCAGCTTGCGCTTCACCGCCACGAACACCTTGACCATCTTGAGCACGCCCGGCGGCAGCTCGTCGCCCCGCTCCAGCTTCTCGCGGCGATCCTCGAACTTGTCGCGGATGCGCTTGGCCGCCTCGTCATACTGGCCCTTCACGGCTTCCAGGTTCGACTGCACGGCATCGTCCTGGACCGCGAACTTCCACCATTCGTGACGGTCGACGCTGTCGAGCACGTCCATGTCGATGGTAACGCCCTTCTTGACGCCCTTGGGGGCCGCGGTGGCGACCTGATCCAGCAGCATCTCGCGAAGGCGCGACCAGGTGGCACGATTGAGGATCGTGCGCTCGTCGTCGGCGTCCTTCTTCAGGCGCTCGATCTCCTCGCGCTCGATCGCCATCGCGCGCTCGTCCTTGTCGATGCCGTGGCGGTTGAAGACGCGCACGTCGACGATCGTGCCCGCCACGCCCGGCGGCAGCCGCAGCGAGGTGTCGCGCACGTCCGACGCCTTTTCACCGAAGATCGCGCGCAGCAGCTTCTCTTCCGGCGTCATCGGGCTTTCGCCCTTCGGCGTGATCTTGCCGACCAGGATGTCGCCCGGCTCCACTTCTGCGCCGACATAGACGATGCCCGCCTCGTCGAGGTTGCGCAGCGCTTCCTCGCCGACGTTCGGGATGTCGCGGGTGATGTCCTCCGGCCCCAGCTTCGTGTCGCGGGCCATCACCTCGAACTCGTCTATGTGGATCGACGTGAACACGTCGTCCTTCACGATCCGCTCGGAGATGAGGATCGAATCCTCGTAGTTATACCCGTTCCACGGCATGAACGCGACCAGCGCGTTGCGGCCCAGCGCCAGCTCGCCGAACTCGGTCGACGGGCCGTCGGCGATCGTGTCGCCGGCACGCACCACGTCGCCAACCTTCACCAGCGGGCGCTGGTTGATGCAGGTCGACTGATTCGAACGCTGGAATTTCATCAGCGTGTAGATGTCCACGCCGGATTCGGTCGCGCTGACCTCACCGGTGGCGCGAATCACGATGCGACTGGCGTCGACCTGGTCGACGACGCCGGCGCGACGCGCCGAGATCGCCGCGCCCGAATCGCGCGCCACCGTCTCTTCCATGCCGGTGCCGACGAACGGCGCCTCGGCACGGACCAGCGGTACCGCCTGGCGCTGCATGTTCGAACCCATCAGCGCGCGGTTCGCGTCGTCGTTCTCCAGGAACGGGATCAGCGAGGCGGCGACCGACACCAGCTGTTTCGGGCTGACGTCCATCAGCGTCACCGTTTCCGGCAGCGCCATCAGGAATTCGCCCGCCTGCCGCGCCGACACCAGCTCCTCGGTGAAACGGCCGTCGGCGTCGGTTTCGGCCGAAGCCTGCGCGACGGTGTGCTTCTGCTCCTCCATCGCCGACAGGTAGACGACCTCGTTGGTCACCTTGCCATCGACGACCTTGCGATACGGCGTCTCGATGAAGCCGTACTTGTTGACGCGCGCGAAGGTCGACAGCGAGTTGATGAGCCCGATGTTCGGGCCTTCCGGCGTCTCGATCGGGCAGATGCGGCCATAGTGCGTCGGGTGGACGTCGCGGACTTCGAAGCCCGCGCGCTCACGCGTCAGACCGCCCGGCCCGAGCGCCGAAACGCGGCGCTTGTGCGTCACTTCGGACAACGGGTTGGTCTGATCCATGAACTGCGACAGCTGCGACGAGCCGAAGAACTCGCGCACCGCGGCGACCGCGGGCTTGGCGTTGATCAGGTCGTTCGGCATGACCGTCGACACGTCGACCGACGACATGCGCTCCTTGACCGCACGCTCCATGCGCAGCAGGCCGACGCGATACTGGTTCTCCAGCAGCTCACCCACCGACCGCACGCGGCGGTTGCCGAGATTGTCGATGTCGTCGATCTCGCCCTTGCCGTCCTTCAGGTCGACCAGCGTCTTGACGACAGCGAGGATATCCTCGGTGCGCAGCGTCGTCACCGTGTCCTCGGCATCGAGGTCGAGGCGCATGTTCAGCTTGACGCGGCCCACCGCCGACAGGTCGTAGCGGTCGGGATCGAAGAACAGGCCGGCGAACAGCGCCTCGGCCGTCTCCAGCGTCGGCGGCTCGCCGGGGCGCATCACGCGATAGATGTCGGACAGCGCCTGCTCGCGCTCCTCGGCCTTGTCGGCCTTGAGCGTGTTGCGGATCCACGGCCCGGTCGAGTGATGGTCGATGTCGAGAAGGTCGATCTTCTCGATCCCGGCCTTGTCCAGCTTCTCGAGATTGTCGGGACCGATCTCGTCGCCGGCCTCGACGTAGATTTCGCCGGTGCCCTCGTTGATGAGGTCATAGGCCGAATAACGGCCGTAGATCTCCTCGGTCGGGATCAGCAGCGTGGTCAGGCCGTCCTTGGCCGCCTTGTTGGCGGCGCGCGGGGTCACCTTGGTGCCGGCCGGGAACACGATCTCGCCCGACGAGGCGTCGATCAGGTCGAACGTCGGCTTGGCGCCGCGCCAGTTCTCGGCGTTGAACGGGATCTGCCAGCCGCCTTCGCCGCGCACGAAGGTGACGCGGTTGTAGAAGTGGTTGAGAATCTCTTCCGAGTTGAGGCCCAGCGCATACAGCAGCGCGGTGACCGGCAGCTTGCGCTTGCGGTCGATGCGGACGTTGACGATGTCCTTGGCGTCGAATTCGAAATCCAGCCACGAGCCGCGATACGGGATCACGCGCGCGGCGAAGAGATACTTGCCCGACGCGTGGGTCTTGCCACGATCATGGTCGAACAGCACGCCCGGCGAGCGGTGCATCTGCGACACGATGACGCGCTCGGTCCCGTTGATGAAGAAGGTGCCGTTCTCGGTCATGAGCGGCATGTCGCCCATGTAGACGTCCTGCTCCTTGATATCGAGCACCGAGCGGGTTTCCGTATCCGGATCCACCTCGAACACGATCAGGCGCAGCGTGACGCGCATCGGCGCCGCATAGGTGATGCCGCGCTGGCGGCATTCCTCGACGTCGAACTTCGGCGGCTCCAGCTCGTAATTGACGAAGTCCAGCTCGGCGGTGCCCGCGAAGTCGCGGATCGGGAAGACCGAACGCAGCGTCTTTTCCAGGCCCGAGACATAGCCGATCGACGGATCGGAGCGCAGGAACTGTTCGTAGCTTTCGCGCTGAACCTCGATCAGGTTCGGCATCTGCACCACTTCGTGGATGTTGCCGAATACCTTGCGGATGCGACGCTTGCGCGTGCCCGCCTTGTCGGTCCGCGCGGTTCCCGCGTCGATCGGATTGGTCGCCATAAGAGCTTTGTGCCTCGTCAGCCAGAATTCACGGGCGCCTGGGTCAGGAACGACGAAAGGCCGCACGTCTGATCCCGAAGATCGGGAGACGGCAGCCTGTCAGCGTCCTGTCTTTCCAGCCCCCATCCGTACGACGCGCTGCGCGACGGCGCGCCATGTCCCGAGGCTGTGGAAAGTCGTCGGGATATAGGCCCGCACTGGCACAGCGTCAACCGCGTGATGCTATCGCTACGGGGACGGGCGGGGTAGGGGTGAGCATGTTGCGCGTCATTCCCTTCCTGGCTGGTGCCTTTGCGGCGCTGTTCCCCGTCACCGCCGGCGCGCAGGAGGTGTTTGCCGGCGTCCTGTCGCATGGCGTCGACACCCCGCTCACCAAGGCGACCGGGGAGGGCGGTACCGACCTGCAACTGGGGGTGCGCGGCAAGCCGCTGCTGAACGCGGGCGTTGCGACGCTGCGCCCCTATGCGTTCGTATCCGCGAACGCGCGCGGCGACACCAGCTTCGCCGCGGCGGGCGTGGCGCTGACGGTCGGCCTGCCGGGGTGGTTCGTGCGGCCCGGGATCGGGCTGGCGGTGCACGACGGGCCTTCCTATCGCGTCGGCGCCGATGGCTTTCGCACCGATCTGGGCAGCCGGGTGGTGTTCGAGCCGGAACTGGGCGTTGGGTTCACGATCCTGCCCCGCGTCACCGCGGAGCTGCAATGGACGCACCTCAGCCACGCGCAGCTCTTCAGCCGGCAGAACCCCGGGCTCGACATGATCGGGACGCGCGTGTCGATCCGTCTGCCGTAAATGCGTGTCGCGGGCGGTTGACGTCGGCGTGCGGGCGGGTAGCGGGGGAGCGATGAGTTTGCGTTTCCCCGTCCTGCTGGCCGGCATGTCGGCCGGCACCGCCATCGTCGCCGCTGCCGCGCGTGCGCAGGACGTGCCCGTCCCGGCGGCGACCACGTTACCCGCCGATGCCAGCGCGGTGCCGTCGCCGATCCGCGTGCCGCTGCCCGCCGCCAGCCCGTCGGTGCCTGCGGTGGCTCCGATCGTCACCGTGCCACGGGTGCGTACGACACCACGCCCGGTCGCGACGCCTACCCCGCGCATGCGCCCGACCCCGACCCCGGCTTCGACTCCGACCGCGCGTGCCACGCCGACCCCGCGTGCGACATCGACACCGACGCCTGTCTGGGTCGAGAGGGAGACGCCGTCCTCGCCCGTTCCGGTGGAGGCCGCGACGCCCGCCGCGCCGGTGACGCCCGCGACGCCGATCGCGGCTCCGTCGCCTGCCGATGCGCCGGCCGGCACCCCGTGGTGGGCAGTCGTGCTGGGTGTCGCGGCCGCAGGGGCGTGGCTGTGGCGGCGCCGTTCGGCGCGCGTGGTCGCGGACGAAGTCGCCGCGCCGCAACCACCGGCTGCGCCCGTCGTGCCCCGCCGGCCGCGTGCCCCCGTTGACCCGACGCCGCCGGTCGCACCAGCGGCGCGCGGGTGGATCGCGTTCGATCTGGTCGCACGGCGGGCCGGCGTGAACCTGCTGACCGCGACGCTGGACGCGCAGGTCACCGTCCGTAACGACGGCGAGCGCCCGGCCGAGGATATCCGCCTCGACGTCCGGCTGCTCAGTGCCAGTGCGTCGCAGGACGACGAACTGGGCGCCATTTTCGCCCATCCGGTGGCCGCGCCCGCGACCGCACCCTTCGCGCTCGCCCCGGGTGAGGAGCGGGTCGTCACCGTGCTGGTGACGCTGCCGCGCGGGGCGATCACCGTGCTGACGGCGGGCGGGCGGCCGATGTTCGTGCCCGTCGCGGCGGTCAACCTGCGCTACGTCACCGGGGGGATCGCGGGGCAGACCGCCGGTGCGTTCGCGGTCGGGCTGGAGCGCGACGGTGCGGCGAAGCTCGCGCCCTTCTGGCTCGACGGGCCGGGACGGATGCACGATTCGGTGGCGGTTCGTCCGCACGCCCTCTCGCTGCGCAGCTGACCCGCGCCGGGCGGCGCGTCAGCGCCGTTGCGCGGCGAAGAACTGCCAGATCGTCGCGCTCGCATCGAACGCGCCGTCCGCCCCGCGGGCATCCGGCCATTCATGCTCGCCCAATGGGCGGTCGACGAAGCGGACTGCGGCGCCGCTGGTGCATCCGGTGCTCGTTTCGACCGATGCGCCCGCGCTGTGCGTGACCACCGGCGCGGCGGTGCAGCCGTTGGTTGTCCGCCACGCATCGACCGAACGGCGGGTCGCCAGGAACGGCCGGCTCTGCATCCGTCCGACGAAGCCCTTCGGGCTGTTGCCGCCCGCGAACGGCACCACGTCGTCGTGCTCACCATGGATCACCAGCATCGGCACCGGCGCCACCGCGCGTGGTTCGTCGCCGAACATCGCACCGGACACGACCGCCGCCGCGGCGATCCGGTTGCCCAGCGCGATCGCCACACGGTGCGTCAGCATTCCGCCGTTCGAAAATCCGGTGATGTAGATGCGGCGCGGATCGACCGCGGTGCGCCGCGCGACATCGTCGATCACCGCCGCGACGAAGGCGATGTCGTCGACGCCGCGCGATGCCGCCTCCCCGCAGCAGCCGCCGGCATTCCACGTCCCCATGCGATCGTTGCGACCGATCCCGTCGGGAGCGACGACGATCACGCCCGCGCGGCGTGCCTGGTCCGCCCAGCGCGCGATCATCGACGCGCCGTTGCCGCCGCCGCCATGCAGCGCGACGATCAGCGGGGCGGGGGCGCTGCCGCGATGCGCGTCGAGCAGGCGGTAGCGCCGCTGCTGCCCGGCGATCGACAGGTCATGGACGGTCGCATCGACATTGGTCCGCTGCTGTGCCGCGCGTGCCTCGCGCCATCGCGCCAGCAGGCCGGGCCGCTCCGCCAGCCCCGCATCGGCGGCCAATGCCGTCAATGCCATCGCCCCTATCAATAACGTCTTGTTGCGCACGTCCTTCGCTCCCGCAAATGGATGTTGCGCATACGTAACGGTGCCATGCCTTCCCGGCGATGAACGGCCATGCCCGCCGAACAAAAAAAGGGGCGGCCCCGCACGGGAGTCGCCCCTTCTTCTGTCGCCGGGGTCACGGAAGGACATTCCATGACGCCCCACGGATGGCCGGACTACCGGCCGGCCGTGCGCAGGCGAGACGCAACGCGTCCCGCCCGCGCATTCGGCTTACTTGAGTTCGACGGTCGCGCCGGCTTCTTCCAGCTGCTTCTTGACCTTCTCGGCCTCGTCCTTCGACACGCCTTCCTTGACCGGCTTCGGCGCGCCTTCGACCAGCGCCTTGGCTTCGGTCAGGCCCAGGCCGGTGATCGCGCGGACTTCCTTGATGACGTTGATCTTCTTGCCACCGTCGCCGGTCAGCACGACGTCGAATTCGGTCTTCTCTTCAGCGGCCGGCGCGCCACCGGCGGCGCCACCGGCCGCTGAAGAGAAGAC
>NZ_LSJO01000295.1:0-279 GCF_001556735.1 Sphingomonas sp. CCH9-F2
AAGGCGCGCTGCTCGTCATCGTCGTGCTGTTCCTGCTGCTCGGCAACATCCGCGCCGCGCTCATCACCGCTGCGGTCATCCCGATCACTATGCTGATGACGGCCGCCGGCATGAACGGGCTGGGCGTATCGGGCAACCTGATGAGCCTTGGAGCGCTCGACTTCGGGCTGATCGTCGACGGCGCCGTCATCATCGTCGAGAATGCGCTTCGCCGCCTCGCCGAGCGCCAGGAGCATGAAGGCCGGCTTCTCACCCGCGAAGAGCGGATGGAGGAAACGA
>NZ_LSJO01000296.1:0-254 GCF_001556735.1 Sphingomonas sp. CCH9-F2
GGTGATGCCGGCCGAGGCGATCGCGTTGGCGCTCGACGCGGTGGGGCTGGGGGCGCCGGCATGGTGGGTCGCGCATCTGGGGCTGGCGCTGTTGTTGTGGATCGCGCGGACCGTCGCCGCGGCGCCGGGGGCGGTGGCGGCGATCCCGGGGATGCCCGCGGGGGCGTTCGGGCTGATGGCGGCGGGCGGGCTGTGGGTGGCGCTGTGGCGGACGCGCTGGCGGCTGGCGGGACTGATCCCGGTCGCCATCGGGG
>NZ_LSJO01000297.1:0-513 GCF_001556735.1 Sphingomonas sp. CCH9-F2
GATCAGCACCCGCCGCCAGCGGCCTGCGGCGATCCCCATCAGCGCGACGTCCAGCGCGACCAGCGCCGACAGGCAGGTGGCGTTGACGTCGAACGCCGCGCCGCCCGCCGCGCCGATGCCCAGCCGGCGCTGGATCAGCGTCGCGGTGCCGGGGATTGGCTGTTCCATGACGCTGGATGCGCCGATCACCATTTCGACGTCATGTGCCGTCCAACCGGCGGCGTCGAGCGCGTCGCGCGCGGCCAGCGCCGCCATGCCGGAGGTCGTATCCCCCGCGCCGGCGAGCGGCCGGCCGGCCGCGCAACGCGGCGGAAGATGAACGCCGGTCCCGGCGAGCGCGAAGGTCATGACCGCGCGACCATGGCCCGCTGCTCGGGGCCAGCGCAATCGGAAACGCCGCGCGGGGCGGGGCTAGTCGATCCGATTATGGTTCGGCGCGCGCGGCCATGGGACAAGACGGATCATGTCGGTAATGCCGCAGGAGGAAGGATGATGGTCGATTCGGTCCAGCGG
>NZ_LSJO01000298.1:0-1872 GCF_001556735.1 Sphingomonas sp. CCH9-F2
TCGGGTTCATAGCCCTATCGGGCGTTGCCGTCCTCAACGGCCTCGTGATGATGAGTGCGATCGGAAAGTATCGCGAAGACGGTGCGGCCGACGACGATGCGATCGTGGGCGGCGCAATGGAGCGCGTCCGTCCGGTGCTGATGACCGCGCTGGTCGCGTCTCTTGGCTTCGTGCCGATGGCGCTTGCGACCGGCACAGGAGCAGAAGTGCAACGCCCACTCGCAACGGTCGTCATCGGGGGGCTTATAACATCGACAATCCTGACCCTTCTTGTCCTGCCAGCCATCACAGCGTTGTCCATGCGATTGAGAGGCTCAAAGGCACAAGGTTCGACTGTCGGCACCACAAAGGCCCAGATTTGAGTCTACATGCGCACGTTCTGGTATCGTTGACCGGCATCAAGTTCAGTGTCGGTTCAAGTAGAAGCCCTAATATCAAATACGCCGTCGTTCGATCCTATCGTCCGATGGTAGGAGAGTAGACATGCGTAAGACATTTTGGATTGCAGCGGGGCTGCTGGCTTCGTTGGTCCCTGGTACTGCGATGGCGCAGCACCATGGTGGCCGTCATTCCACAGGTCATGGTAGCTACGGCGGACATGGACGTGTGGTCGTGTCAAATCACGGCTATGGCTATGCGCAGCCCTATTATGGTGGCGGCTATTATGCCGACTCTCCGCGATACCAGTCTCGCCACTACGTGCGCGATCGGCACTATGATCGTCATTCCCGTCCGAGGCATTACCGCCGCCATCATTGACGGCGGTAAGGCTTCGGGCCGCTACTTGCGGGTTTCGCGCCGGGCAAGCCACGCCCGCATCTCGGCGATCTCGCGCCGCTGCGTCGCCACTACTTCGGCTGCAAGCCGGCGAACAGCGGGATCGCGCCCGTACCTCAATTCTATCTCGGCCATCGCGATCGCGCCTTCATGATGGGGGATCATCGCGCGCATGAAGTCGGCGTCGGCATCACCAGTGAAGGCCACGTCCATAGCGCCATGCATCTTGGCGTTCGCGGCCCGGTAGGCTCTGGTTGCGGGCGTGTCGGCCCGCTTTCCCGCATCAGCTCCCCGGGTCACGCTCGTACCGTGTTGAGCGTGCTGTGCGCTCGCAGCAGGTGGCGTCAGTCCAGCGGCCGTTGCGACCATCAGCGCGAGCGTGCCGTTAATTCCGATCATCACGTTCCTTCTCCAGTGTAGCATCATGTCCGCGCTGGCGTCCGGCTCTGGCCGGAGGTTGCCGGCGCGCAGCCGCATCGAGCTCGGCCACGGCCTGGGCCGCGGCCTCGCAGTCGCTGCCGGTTTCCTGGCCCCGCTCGCAGCGGGTGACAACCAGCCTCGCCTCTTCCGCGTGGAAACGGAAATAGCCAGCATCCCGTGGTTTAATCAGTCCGCATCCAGTCAGAGCGATGGTCGCGACAGCGGCAATGAGCGCGCGTTCCTTGAGGTTTGTCATTCTGTTCACCCGCTCGTTGTTCATGGAAATCACAAAGCGATGCCAAAGCGCCGGAGTGCGAGAACCATCGCGATATAGAGCAGGACGGTCAGGCAGCATCCGGCGGCCAAGGCTGGCCAAAAGCCAATTCCGTGACGCAAAAGGACTGGTATCAGTAGGAATAGCGGCAGCGAGGGGAGTACGAACCAGAAGGTCGCCTGCGCATGGGCCGCCATGTTCATCGCATCAGGCCGGTCGTGCCACAGCCATATCATGCCAAGGACCGAGACGACCGGTAGCGACGCAATCAGCGCTCCGAACCCGGGATAGCGCTTCGCCACTTCCGACGCTGCCGCGATTAGTATGCCCGAGACGATGGCCTTGACTGCAAGATAGTACATAGGATGCTTCGCTTACCTTGTGGCGGTGGATCTTGATGA
>NZ_LSJO01000299.1:0-4430 GCF_001556735.1 Sphingomonas sp. CCH9-F2
CAGCTTCGCCACGCGAGTGCGGCGCGCGGGCGGGCGGCGGGTGGCGGTGGGACGCGACGGGCGCACGCATTCGCCGCTGCTGGAAGTCGCGCTCATCGACGGGCTGACCGCGGGCGGGGTGGACGTGGTGCGCATCGGCCTGGGGCCGTCGCCGATGCTCTATTTCGCGGAAGCCACGCTAGAAGTGGATGGCGGCATACAGGTAACGGGCAGCCATAATCCCGCCGAGGACAATGGCTTCAAGCTGGTACTTCGACACGACAGCTTTTTCGGGGAGGATATCCGCGATCTCGCCCGGATCGCCGCCGCCGGCGACTGGGAAAGCGGCGCCGGGACCGTCACTGACGCCGACGTCGCCGACACCTATGTCGCGCGGCTGCTCGCCGGCTATGCCGGGGGCGCGTTCCGCATCGGCTGGGACGCGGGCAGCGGCGCCGCCGGGCCGGCGATCGAACGGCTGACGCGCCGGCTGCCCGGCGAGCATCACCTGCTGTTCTGCGACGTCGACGGCACCTTCCCGCATCACCACCCCGATCCCACGGTCGAGGACAATCTGGCGCATCTCAAGGCGTTGGTCGCGGACAAGAAGCTCGATTTCGGACTGGCTTTCGACGGCGACGGCGACCGGATCGGCGCGGTGGACGGCGCGGGGCGCGTGCTGTGGGGCGACGATATCCTGTCCATTCTGGTGCCGCCGCTGCTGGCGCGGATGCCCGGCGCGACGATCGTCGCCGACGTGAAGTCCAGCGACACGCTGTTCGACCGGATCGCCACCCTGGGCGGCCGGCCGGTGATGGGCCGGACGGGGCACAGCCAGATGAAGCGCCGGATGAAGGAGACCGGCGCGCCGCTGGCCGGCGAATTGTCGGGCCATATCTTCTTCGCCGACGATTATTTCGGGTTCGACGATGCGCTGTACGCCGCGATCCGGCTGATCCACGCGGTCCATCTGTCGGGCATGTCGCTGGCCGCGCTGCGCGATGCCGCCCCGCCGCGCCGCGCCACGCCGGAGATTCGCGTGCGCGTCGCGGAGGCGGACAAGACGGCGATCGTCGCGGCTGTGGCCGCGCGCGTGGCGGCCGAGGGCGCGCGCGTCGACACCACCGACGGCATCCGCGTGTCCACCCCCGACGGCTGGTGGCTGCTGCGCGCATCGAACACGCAGGCGGCGCTGACGCTGCGCGCGGAGGCGCGCGACGCCGGGGGACTGGCACGGTTGCTGGCGGCGATCGACACGCATCTGGCGGCGGTGGGCGTGGCGCGCTGATCCATCGCTCGCTTGGCGCGGCGAAGCGGACTGGCTAGAGCATCGGGATGGACCGTATCCTTATCCGCGGCGGCCGCCGCCTGAACGGCAAGCTCCCCATTTCCGGCGCGAAGAACGCCGCGCTCACGCTGATGCCCTGCGGGCTGCTCACCGACGAGCCGCTGACGCTGCGCAACCTGCCGCGGCTGGCCGATGTCGACGGCTTCGGCCACCTGCTCAACCAATTGGGCGCATCGACCACGATCGAGGGCAGCCGGCCAGAGGATTTCGGCCGCGTCATGACGATCCGCGCCGGGCAGCTGACCTCGACCGAGGCGCCCTATGACATCGTGCGCAAGATGCGCGCGTCGATCCTGGTGCTCGGCCCGATCCTGGCGCGTGCCGGGCAGGCGCGCGTGTCGCTGCCGGGCGGCTGCGCGATCGGCAACCGCCCGATCGACCTGCACCTGAAGGCGCTGGAGGCGATCGGCGCCGAACTGGAGATGAGCGCGGGCTACGTCACCGCCACCGCCCCCGGCGGGCGGCTGTCGGGCGGGCGGTATCGCTTCCCGGTGGTGTCGGTCGGCGCGACCGAGAATGTCGTGATGGCGGCGGTGACCGCGAAGGGCGCGAGCCGGATCGAGAATGCCGCGCGCGAGCCGGAGATCGTCGACCTGTGCCGCTGCCTGGTGGCGATGGGCGCGCGGATCGACGGCATCGGCAGCGAGACGCTGGAGATCGAGGGCGTCGCCGAGCTGCACGGCGCCACCTATGCGGTGATGCCCGACCGGATCGAGGCGGGCAGCTACGCCTGCGCCGCGGCGGTCGCCGGGGGCGAAGTGGAGCTGACCAACGTCGACGTCGCGTCGATGGGCGCGACGTTGACCGCGCTGCGCGAGGCGGGCGTCGGGATCGAGGAACGTCGCGATTCGATCGTCGTCAGCAGCGACGGCCAGCTCAAGCCGCTGACGCTGACCACCGCCCCCTACCCCGGCTTCGCCACCGATATGCAGGCGCAGTTCATGGCGATGCTGTGCAAGGCGGCGGGCGCCAGCGTGCTGACCGAGACGATCTTCGAGAACCGCTACATGCACGTGCCCGAACTGGCGCGGATGGGCGCCGACATCCAGGTGCGCGGGCGCACTGCGGTGGTGAAGGGCGTCGACCGGCTGGTCGGCGCGCCGGTGATGGCGACCGACCTGCGCGCGTCGATGAGCCTCATCATCGCCGGGCTGGTCGCCGAGGGCGAGACGAGCGTCGCGCGCGTCTATCACCTCGATCGCGGGTACGAGCGGCTGGAGGAGAAGCTGTCGGCGGTCGGCGCCGATATCGAGCGCGACGGCGGCGGCTGAGGCGGGGCGCGGCGCGGAAACGTCGCCCCGGCGAAGGCTGGGGCATCTAGCGGCTCTGGCTGCCCGCTGTCACCGTGAGATCCCGGCCTTCGCCGGGATGACGAATGAGTGCCGAACGTCTCGACCACATATGGCGAGGGTACGTGACGCGCCCCCCGCCGCTACGCCTCGACCCAGCGGCGCAGAAGATTGTGGTAAACGCCGGTCAGCGCCACCGTGGCGCGCGCGTCCTGCCCCTGCGCCGCCGCCACAGCCTGCACCCCCTGGTCGAGATCGAACAGGATGCGCCGCGCGCCGTCGTCGCGCACCATCGACTGGATCCAGAAGAAACTGGCGACCCGCGCGCCGCGCGTCACCGGCTCGACGCGGTGCAGGCTGGACGCGGGATAGAGTACCATATGCCCGGCGGGCAGCCTGACGTGCTGTTCGCCGAACCGGTCCTCGATCACCAGCTCGCCGCCGTCATAGGCGGCGGGATCTTCCAGGAACAAGGTCGCCGACAGGTCGCTGCGCAGGCGGAAGTCGCTGTCGCGGCGCACGCGCACCGCATTGTCGATATGGACGCCGAACGCCTGCCCGCCGGCATAGCGGTTGAACATCGGCGGCCACACCTTCGCCGGCAGCGCGGCGGCGACGAACAGCGGGGTGCGGCCCAGCGCGTCGAGGATGATCGCCCCCGCCTCGCGCGCCGCCGCGCCGCCCTCGGCCAGTTGGGCGTTGCGCTTGGCGAGCGCCGCCTGCGGGCCGGAGGTGGCGTTGCCGTCCACCCACTCGCCCGCATCGACGATCGCGCGCACCCGCGCGACCGCGGCGGCATCCAGGACGTCGGGGATCGCGATCAGCATGCGCGCGACCGTGCCACGATCAGAAGCTGTAGAACAGGCTCAGCACCGCCTGCCGCCGGTCGCCGGGCATCGCCCAGCCGCCGGTGACCACGCCGGTCGTGGCATTGATGTTGTTGCGCACGTTGGTGAGATATTTCTCATCGGTCAGGTTCTGGACGTTGAGCTGCAGCGTCAGCCCCTTGCCGAACGTATAGCCCAGATAGGCACGGTGGATCAGGTAATCGTCCGTCTCCAGCGTGACGTTGTTCGCCAGCACCGGGACATAGGTGGTGAACGCCCCCTGATAGGTCAGGCCATAGCCCAGCTCCAGCCCGAACGGCAGGCGGTAGGTGGTGAACAGGCTGCCCGAATGCGGCGGGGTCTGCACCAGCGGGCGGCCGCGCTGCGGATCGGGGTTGGCCGCCGAATTGCCGCAGCCGTTCGCGCCCGGCGTGCGCAGGCAGTAATCGGATACCGACTGGCGCACCTCGCTGTCGAGATAGGTGTAATTGGCGAAGATCGTCCAGGCGCGCGTCAGGTTGCCCGACGCGCCCAGCGCGATCCCGTCGACGCGGCTGCGCCCGCCCAGCACCTGCACCGTCGGCAGCGCCGGGTCGTTCGACGGTACGCGATAGTTGGTGCGTTCGTTGCGGAACAGCGCCGCGGTCAGCTCCAGCCGGCGCCCGAACAGCCCGGCCTTGGCCCCGACCTCGTAATTGCGCGCCTTTTCGGGCGCCACGCCGCAGGTGTTGGTGACGATCGCGTTCGACACGCTGACGCAGCTGGCGCGCACCGACGCCGACGACGGGGTCAGCGCATTGCCGTAGCCGGCGTACAGGCTGACGTCCTGCACCGGGTGATAGACCGCGCCGACCCGCCACGAAAACAGCCGCTCGCGGTTGATCGCGGGCGCGAGCTGCGCGGGCAGCGGCTGGCTGACGCCCGGCGCCAGCGTGGCGAGCGGCAGGCTGCGGAAATCGGTGCGCTGCTGTTCCCAGCGGACCCCGC
>NZ_LSJO01000003.1:0-1696 GCF_001556735.1 Sphingomonas sp. CCH9-F2
ACAGATAGGTGGTCAGCGCCGCATGAACCTGCGCCGCCGCTACAAGATCCAGGACGTCATCCGCCGCCGCCAGGTGCTGCTGGTGCAGGTGGTCAAGGAAGAGCGCGGCAACAAGGGTGCGGCGCTGACCACCTATCTGTCGCTGGCGGGCCGTTACTGCGTGCTGATGCCCAACACCTCGCACGGGGGCGGGATCAGCCGGAAGATCTCGAACGCCGCGGATCGCAAGCGGCTGAAGTCGATCATGGCCGATCTGGCGCTGCCGCCGTCGATGGGCTGCATCGTGCGCACCGCCGGGCTGCAGCGCACCAAGACCGAGATCAAGCGCGACTTCGACTATCTCGCCAGGCTGTGGGACGAAATCCGCGAGAAGACGCTGACCTCGTCCGCGCCCGCGCTCGTCTATGGCGACAGCGACCTGATGAAGCGCGCGATCCGCGACATCTACAACAAGGACATCGACGAGGTGATCGTCGAGGGCGACGAAGGCTATCGCCAGGCGCGCGAGTTCATGAAGCTGCTGATGCCCAGCCATGCCAAGAAGGTGAAGCATTACAGCGACCCGGTGCCGCTGTACCAGCGCGCCGGCGTGGAGGACCAGCTGGCGGCGATGTACCATCCGGTCGTCCAGCTGAAGTCGGGCGGCTATCTGGTCATCAACCCGACCGAGGCGCTGGTGTCGATCGACATCAACTCGGGCCGTTCGACCCGCGAACACAATATCGAGCAGACCGCCACCGCGACCAACCTGGAAGCGGCGCAGGAGATCGCGCGCCAGCTGCGGCTGCGCGACATGGCGGGGCTGGTCGTCATCGACTTCATCGACATGGACAACAATTCCAATGTCCGGAAGGTCGAGAAGGCGATGAAGGAGGCGCTGAAGAACGATCGCGCGCGCATCCAGGTCGGCCGCATCTCCAGCTTCGGGCTGATGGAGATGAGCCGCCAGCGGCTGCGCACCGGCGTGCTGGAGGCATCGACCCGCCCGTGCCCGCATTGCGAGGGCACCGGCTTCGTGCGCACCGCCTCGTCGTCGGGGCTGTCGGCGCTGCGCCTGCTGGAGGACGAGGCCGCGCGCGGGCGCGGATCGCTACTGACGCTGCGGTGCAGCCAGGAAGCGGCTTTCTACGTCCTCAACCGCAAGCGTGCCGACATCGCCGAGATCGAGGATCGCTACGGCGTGCAGGTCGACATCATCGCCGACGGCGAGCAGGAAGGCGCGCGCATGTCGGTGGAGGCGTCCGGCCCGCCACCCGCGCACGCGCCCAAGTTCGACCGCCCGATCGAGGATATCGAGGACGACCTCGACATCGAGGAAGAGGATGAGGTCGAGGAGGAGGACGACGCCGTCGAGGACGACGACGCCCCGGCCGAACGCCGCGAGCGCGCCGAGCGCGCCGAGGGTGACGGCGACGGCCGCAACGGCCGCCGCCGCCGCCGCCGCCGCGGGCGCCGCGGGCGCAACCGCCCCGAGGGCGAGGGCGAGGACGACGAGTCCGGCGAGAGCGACGCCGAGGCACCGGCCGCCGAGGCGGACGAGGACGCCGACGCTGATGCGGATGCCGATACCGGCGCCGATGACGCCGTCCCGACCGAGGCCGAGGGCGCCGGCCGTCGCCGTGGCCGCCGCGGCCGTCGCGGTCGCCGTCGTGACGGCGATCGTCCGGCGGAGGGCGATGCCCCCGCTGCCGAGCCG
>NZ_LSJO01000030.1:0-228 GCF_001556735.1 Sphingomonas sp. CCH9-F2
GGCGATGCCCGCCGCGATCGCGCGGGCGATCGCGTTCGTGCGGATCGCGCTGCACGATGCGCCGGGGCTGGGCGGCGGCCATGGCCCGATGGGCCATGCACGGGTGCGCGGCGAGGCCGATCCGGCCGGGCCGACCCCCAATCAGGTGACGCTGCCCGCGACTGACCATGCTGCGAGCCTCGCCTTCTATCGCGCGCTGGGGCTGACCGCGATCGTCGACAGCGGCGG
>NZ_LSJO01000300.1:0-339 GCF_001556735.1 Sphingomonas sp. CCH9-F2
GAGGGGAGGAGGATTGAAGATCGGTGTCGAGGACATGGGGTCCAGCACGACATCACAGGAGACACGTCATGAACATCGGTCAGATCAAGCAGAACGACGCGGGCATTTTCATGGGCCGCATTTCCACCCTCGCCGTCGCGATGACGATCGCGCTCAAGCCGGTCCAGTCGTCCAACCCGCGCGCGCCGCGCTACGAGATCCACGCGCTCACCCCGGGCCGGACGTGGGTGCAGGTCGGGGCGTTCTTCGAACTCACCTCGAACAACACCGGCGAGGCGTTCCTGAACGGCCGCATCGACGATCCGTCGCTCGCCGCGCCGCTGCAGGTCTCGGCCTTCC
>NZ_LSJO01000301.1:0-5045 GCF_001556735.1 Sphingomonas sp. CCH9-F2
CCAGCTCGCCACGCGCGCGCCGTTCCTTCAGATAGGCGAAGGTCTGCGCGGTCTGCTGGAACAGGTGCGCCCCGCTCGCCACCGGGGGATAGTGGCGTGTGCCGTCGCCGGGGATCAGCGGCGCGACGACGTAGTCATAGTCCAGCGTGAAGAACAGCGGGAAGGAATAGCGTTCGTCCGGCACCTTGCGCACCCGGTGCGTCGTCGCGGTGTAGCGGCCGTTCGACAGCGTCTCCATCATGTCGCCGATGTTCATCACCATCGCGTCGGCGCGCTGCGGCACGTCGATCCAGCGGCCGTCCGGGTCGATCACCTGAAGCCCGGGGCCGGTCGCGAACAGCAGCGTGAAGCATTCGTAATCGGTGTGCGCGCCGATCCCCGGCCGGTCGTCCGCCTCGGGCGCGTGCGGGTAATGGATCAGCCGCAGCTGGCTGGGCGGGTGGCGCAGGTGCGGCGCGAAATGATCCTCCGCCAGCCCCAGCGCGGTGGCGAAGGCGCCGAACAGCTGCGCACCGATCGCGCTCAGATGTCGGTAATAGGGCAGCACCCCGTCGCGGAACCCCGGCATCGCCGGCCACAGGTTCGGGCCGAGCAGCGGGCGGCGCCCGTGGTCGTGCGGATAGTCGTTGTTGACGTCGAACGCCTCTTTCAGGTCCCCGGGGCTGCCCGCGAACCGTTCCTCGCCGACCGGGACATAGCCGCTGTGGTTCGCCGACTGGCCGATATAGCTTGCCATCTTGGCGGCGCTGTCCTGCGCAAAATAGCTGCGCGCGGTCGCCAGCAGCCGGTCGAACAGCGCGCGGTCGAACTGCGCCCCGGTGACGTACAGGAACCCCGAGCGCACGCACGCCCGGTCGAGCGCCGCGGCGACCGCGCGCCGCTCGGCGGTATCGGCGCTCGCCAAACCGGAGATGTCGACGACGGGAAGCGGGCTGGCATCGGTCATGCCGCAAGGAAGCCGCGCGCTGGGGCATAGCGGAAGATGGCGATTGTTGATGAATCGCATCAATGCTGTCTATGACGTGTGCGCGGCATCTCGTCGCCGCGACGTTGGGGGGCGTTTCGATGGACGAACGGGTGGTCAGCACCGATCGTAAATTCGCCAGCCGGGTCGACTGGAACCTGATGCGCACGTTCGTCGACATCGTCCGCGCCGGCGGCATCGGCGCCGCCGCGCGCCAGCTCAACAAGCAGCAGCCCAGCATCAGCGCCGCGCTGAAGCGGCTGGAGGAGCATGTCGGCGCCACGCTGCTGCGGCGCACCGCCGCCGGGGTGGAGATGACCGCCGCGGGCAAGGCGATGATGGCGCTGTGCGAGGAGATGCTCGAATCGGCACGGATGATGCCGCACCAGGTCGCGCAGGCGACGCGGCGGGTCGAGGGGATCGTGCGCATCCAGATGGTGTCCGCGATCGTTTCCCCCGAACTCGACGAGGCGCTCGCCAGCTTCCATCGCCGCAATCCCGCCATCCATATCGAGATCCGCGTGTCGCCATGGCGCCAGGTGCTCGATGCGCTGGAACGCGGCGAGGTGGAGATCGGCATCGGCTATGACGGCGGCGACCGCGGCGAATTGGTGTACGAACCGCTGTTCGTCGAGCGCCAGCAGCTGTACTGCGGGCGCAGCCACCCGTTGTTCGGCTATCGCGTCGGCCGCCTGAACGAGCTGAAGGACGAAGGCTTCGTCCTCACCGGCGATGACGAGATCGAGGCGATCACCCGGCTGCGCCGCCGCTATCGCCTGGGTACGCGCGTCAACGGATTGGCGGAGGACGTCAACGAAGCGCGGCGGCTGATCGTCACCGGCGTCGGCATCGGCTTCCTGCCGGTGCTGGCAGCGGAGGATGCGGTGAAGGCCGGCAAGCTGTGGCCGATCCTGCTGACCGAGTTCGAACCCGCCTACGACATCTTCCTGCTCGCCCGCGCGCAGCCGTCGCGCGACACCGCGACGCAATTGTTCATCGACGAGGTCTATCGCCGCATCCGGGCGCAGCGCCGCTCGTGACCGATCGCGGCAGGGCATAGGTCACATCTATGCCGTCCATAGAAGATTAGTCTCTCCCACGCGTCCCGCGTGCTCGCGCAACCTGATCGCATGGCGGCGGCGAGGCAGAGCGATACGATGACGGGTGACGGGCAGTCGATCGGCGGGATGGCACGGCGGCTGATGGCGGGCACGGCTCGGTTGGTAATGACGGCGCTCGCCGCGCGGGCACGAGCAGTCGGGGGGCTGCCCGCGCCCGGCGCGCATCACGGAGCGGCGGCATGAGCGGCACGCGCGATATCCGCCAGACGCTGATCGATCTGCTGCCGCCCGCCACGGTGGCGGCGGTGGTCGCCTTCTGGGGCCTTGCGCCGGCGCGCTGGACCGACAATCCGCTGTCGATGATCCTGATGGTCGCCGCGGTGACCATCTTCGTCCAGGGGCTGGAATGGATCGCGGAGCGCCATGAAGGCTGGCGGATCGACCGGCGCGAATTCGCGACTGATCTGGCCTATGTCGTGTTCAACGCCACCGTCATCTCGTGGCTGTCGACGCATCTGGCGGAGGATCCGTTGCGCGCGTTCAAGGCGTGGGCCGGCATCACCACGCAATGGGCGATGCATATGCCGTTCCTGGCACAGGTCGCGCTGGTGATCGTGGTGATCGAATTCGGCCAGTATTGGATGCATCGCGCGATGCACAATACGTTCCTGTGGTACACCCACGCGCCGCATCACCATCTGACGCAGCTCAACGCGATGAAGGGCGCGGTCGGCAACCCGCTGGAACTGCTGCTCATCAGCCTCAGCGTCATCGCGCTGTTCGACGTGCCGCTGGCGGCGCTGTTCTGCGGGTTGAGTGTGCTGACGGTGGTGTCGACCTTCGCGCACGCCAATGTCCGCGCGAACCCGCCGGCCTTCTATTCCTTCTTCTTCACCACGATCCGTCACCACAGCCTGCATCATTCGACCGGCTATGACGAAACGCGCACCAACTACGGCAATTCGCTGATCCTGCTCGACCGGCTGTTCGGCACCTATCGCGAGGGTGAGGGTGTCGTGGTGGGGCAGGACGACCGCCGCCGCCTGTCGATCCTCGAACAGACGATGTTCCCGTTGCGCCCGGCGATGGAGAAGATCGCGGCGCGGCGCGCGATGGCGGGCGAGGGCGGCGAAGGCAGCGAAGCGGTCGCGCGCTGAGCCATGTCGGCGGCGCCCGCCTTGCCGGATGATGCGGCCACCCGCACCACGGTCGCGGCGGCGCGCGCGGCGCTTTCCCGTGGTGATTGGCCCGCGACCCGCCATCACGCCGCCGCCCTGCTGGCCGCCGATCCCGACGATGCGGAGGGACATTTCCTGACCGCGTTGGCCGATGCGGCGGCGGGGAGCGTCGCGGTGGCGATCTCCGGGATCGAGCGTGCGGTGGCGATCGACCCGCGCGGCGAATATCGCGCGCAGCTGGCACGGCTCTATGTCGCGGTCCGCCGCGACGGCGATGCCGCCGCGATCCTGCACGCTGCCGAGGCTGCTCCGCCGACCGATGCGCTCAACCGCGACACGATCGGCTGCGTCTATGCGCGGCTCGGCGATCATGCGGCGTCGCTGCCGCATTTCGACGCCGCCGTGGCGCTGGCCCCGGACAATCTGTCCTATCGCTACAATCAGGCCGCGGCGCTCGGCTTCCTGGGGCGCACCGACGCGGCGGAGGCGGCGCTGGAGGCGTTGATCGCGCGCGCGCCCGACGATGCCCGCGCCCATCATCTGCTCGCCGGGCTGCGCAAGCAGGCGCCGGAGCGGCATCATGTCGACCGGCTGGCGGCGGCGCGCGACCGTGCGCGCGACGGCCGCGCGCGGCTGCTGCTCGGCTATGCGTTAGCCAAGGAACTGGACGATATAGGCGCCGCCGACCGCGCGCTGGCGACATTGTGCGCGACCAACGCCGAACACCGCGCCACCTTGCCTTATTCGTTCGCGCGGGATGCCGCGATCTTCGACGCGATCGAGTGCGCGTCGCCCGTCGCTGCCGCGGCGCGCGCGATCGATGCGGCCGACGACGCGCCGATCTTCGTTATCGGGATGCCGCGCACCGGCACCACCCTGGTCGACCGTATCCTGTCCTCGCACTCCGATGTCGAAAGCGCGGGCGAGCTTCAGGCGATGCCGCTGGCGGTCAAGGCGGCGGCGGGGACGCGCACGCCGACCGTGCTCGACGCCGATACGATCCTGCGCGCGGCCGCCGCCGATCCCGCCGCGATCGGGCGCGACTATCTTCGCCGCGCGCGCCACCATCGCCGCGATCCGTCGCGCCGCTTCGTGGACAAGTTTCCGGGCAATTTCCATTATGTCGGCACGATCGCGCGCGCGCTGCCGAACGCGCGGATCGTCTGCCCGCGCCGCCATCCGCTGGACACGGTGCTGGGCAATTTTCGCAACCTGTTCGCGATCGGCTCGCGCTATTACGACTATAGCTACGACCTGCGCGACATCGCCGCTTACTACGTGCGGTTCGACCGGCTGATGGCGCATTGGCGCGATGCGCTGCCCGGCCGCGTGCTGGATCTGTCGTATGAGGATCTGGTCGCCGATCAGGCCGCGCAGACGCGGCGGTTGCTCGATCATTGCGGGCTGTCGTGGGCCGACGCCTGCCTCGATTTCCATGCCAATGATGCGCCGGTCTCGACGCCCAGCGCGGCGCAGGTGCGCCGGCCGCTCTACCGCGATGCGGTCGCGCGCTGGCGGCGGCATGCCGAGGTGCTGGAACCGGCGCGACGGATTCTGGAGGAGGCGGGCATTGCGGTGGAATAGCGCGACCATCGGCCTGTTGCTGGCCACCGGCGCGGCGATGCTGGCGGCCGGCGGGGCGGCGGCGGAAGCGCCGCGGGCGCGGCTGGTGTCCTGCCCGGTCGCCGATTGCCTGCTGGTATCGGGTCGGCGCGCCAGTGCCGATGCGCAAGTGTTCATCAACGATCACCCGGTCGCGGTGGAGGGCGGGCGCCGCTGGCGCGTGCGCCTGCCGCTCGACACACTGCGCGCCTGGTCGCCGTCACGCGCACGGACGCTCAG
>NZ_LSJO01000302.1:0-3857 GCF_001556735.1 Sphingomonas sp. CCH9-F2
TCGCCAACCTCCTCTACTTCCTTCACCCGACGCTGGTGCCGCCCTTCAACACCGCGATCGTCAAGGGTTACAACGCGCTGACGGGGGCGAACGTGAAGCTTGGGAGCTGGGAGCATTTCCTAGCGATGCGAACCGGCATCCTCGACCTCAACGACCGCTTCCGCGACCTTTTATCGAACGACTTGGGCGCGATCGGCGGCTTGCTGTTCGACATCGGCTCCGATCGCTACCCGGCCCCGCCGCTCGACGTGAGCGGCGCGGCTCTGGCGAGCTGGGGGCAGCGGCTCGAGGCGGCGCGCGAAGAGGCGCGCACGCTTAGCAAGGCCGCGCAGCGTGAAGGCGAGAACGAGCGCACCCATACCGAAATTCAGGCATGGCTTCGCGATCTAGGCTTGGCACTCGGCTATGACGTATGGATCGCCGCAAACGATCGCAGCCGAGCCTTCAACGGATCGCCCTTGGGCGCAGGGTGCCTTGAGCGCTTGCCGGAGACGATCGCGAGGTCGAAGGGCGCTGATTCCATCCGGCTGATCGACGTGCTGTGGCTTGAAAAGGCCGGCGATCACGTCGCCGCAGCGTTCGAGGTGGAGCATTCGACGTCGATCTATTCGGGCATCGTCAGGATGCTCGACCTGGCCTTGAGCGGTAGCGACCTTCACGCGACCGCGGGACTGTTCCTCGTCGCGCCCGACGCGCGCGAGGCGGACGTTCGTGCGCAATTGCAGCGGCCCGCGTTCAGCCGCGTCGCCGACCTCGACATATCCTACCTCCCTTACGGCGAGCTGGAGAGGAACCGCGAGGCCATCGCGCGGTTCGGATCGGGGCTGAAGGCGATCAAGGCCGTATCCAGCAAGCTCGCCTGACACGCCCCGCGCGAGGGCTGGCGCGGGGAGCCACGTATCCTCTAGCATGTAGAGGAGAGCTGCCATGACGATGCCTTCCCCGGCCCCCTGGCTCGACGCCGTGTTGATCGGATGGTTCGTGCTGACCGCGATATCGGTCGCTTACGTCGCGTGGGATGCCTTCACCCGCAACCCCGAGTTGCGGGTGATGAAATGGGGGTGGCTGCTGGTCACGCTCTACGGCGGCCCGATCATGGCCGCGGCCTATGTCCTGTCCTGCCAGGAACCGGCGAACGAGCGGCACGAGGACTTCGTTCGGCCGCTCTGGAAGCAGGCGTTCGGGTCGGCCATTCATTGCATGGCGGGTGACGCGACCGGCGTCATCGCCGCGGCCGCGATCACCACGGCACTCGGCCTGCCGATGTGGCAGGACGTGATTGCGGAATATGTGTTCGGCTTCGCGTTCGGGCTGCTGATTTTCCAGGCGCTGTTCATGCGCGACATGGCGGGCGGTTCCTATTGGGGGGCGCTTCGCATGTCGTTCATCCCCGAATGGCTTTCGATGAATGCCGTTATGGCCGGCATGATCCCGACGATGGTGGTGTTGATGAGCCGGGACATGGCTGCGATGCACGCCAACTCGCTTCGCTTTTGGGGCGTCATGTCGCTTGCGACGCTTGTCGGCTTCGCCGTTGCCTACCCTATCAACCTTTGGCTTGTCGGCGTCCGGTTGAAGCACGGCATGGGCACGGTGCGCGTACTCGGGCATGGCGGGCACGAGGTCGCCGCGGACCGGCAATCGGCTACGCCGATGCCGGACATGAAGCACGATGCGATGGCAGGGATGAGCGGCATGGGGACGGGCCCGCGCGTGACCGGACCGCAGATCGTCGCGATGACGGCGCTGACGCTCCTAATGCTTGGCGCGGGCATCATAGTTGCAACGCTGTTCGGCCGATGGGCGATGTAGCATCGCCTCGATCGACGGAGATCGCGACAAGGGGTGATTCCGCGGCGCGCGTATCAGGGGCAGGCGGGGACTCACACGGAGGTAGAGAGATGCACCAGATCAACCCCGACATGAAGGCGTGCATGGACGCCCTGCCACGAATGCCATGTGCCCTGCCTTCACATGGCGATGAACCATTGCCTTAAATGGGTGGCCAGCACGCCGTGCGGCAATTTGTCATTGGCGGTGCCAATTGGCAGGGAGGCCGAGGCTGTCCCGGGAGACCGAAACGCGATTGAAGACGCCGTAGCCAATCGACAGGAACTGGACCGGGCGACACGTGCCATCGCCGTGTTGCCAACGACCTTGAAGGAATCGCTGGTCCTCCGGACTATCGAGGGCATCAGCCAAGTCGAAACCGCACTGATACTCGACATAAGCGAGAAGGCGGCCGAAACGCGTCTCTATCGCGCCCGCCAACGGGCAGCATCGCTGTCGTAACAGCTTGGCCCCACCCTGTTCGGCAAAAAAGAAGGCACGAGTTTGAGGGGTAAGCGATCTGCCGTCGTATCGTATGCATGGGGGATACAACGGATGCGCGCCGCGGAGACGGCTTTTCGACCAAATCTGGGCAAGACATGGAGCGCGGCGACCAGAAGTCGGGTCAGGGCGCTTTTGCGGTTATGGATGCCATGCGCTGTGTCCTGGCAGTCGTAGTCGCGTTCGCACATGCTTGGTATCTCCTCATCGAAGATTATTGCGGGCAAGCCTCGGTCGCGGCTTCGGCCGGCTATTTTTTGGCTGGTTATGCGCATGCAAGCGTCATTCTTTTCTTCGTGCTCAGCGGCTTCTGGATCGCGCGCAGTATCGACAGACGGATCGGGGATTGGCATTGGTCAAGCTACCTGATCGACCGCCTTGCGCGATTGCTGGTCGTGCTAGTGCCGGCATTGGTGATCGGTGGAGCGCTCGACGCGGTGGGCCTCTACGCCCTCGAGTCATCGACCCATCTCGGCACGACCGAGACTTACGTGCTGCGCAAGGATGTCGTCGGCGCGCTCGAGTGGCATGTGCTGCTAGGCAACATTCTCTTCTTGCAGGGCATCGTGGTTGCGCCGTTCGGCACTAACGGACCACTTTGGAGCCTCGCTTATGAATTCTGGTTTTACATCTGGTTTCCGGCCATTGTCGTCAGTTGGAGGCAACGTCGCCCGTCAATCTTCTTAATTTTTATCGGTCTGGCCTGGATTACGCCATTCATGCTGATCGGCTTTGCTTGTTGGCTTTGTGGTGCTGCGCTTCATGGTATGACCAAAACGCATCTGACCGATTTTCCCCGATCACCGATTGGCCGCACCTGGCTGATCATTGCGAGCAGCATATTACCGGCAATACTTATCGTTGTGCGGGTTGTCGGACTGGAGGGCCTTGAACTGGCACTGGCGGGCGCATTCGCACTTTTTCTATATATATTGCTACGAGCGAATCCGCCAACGCCGCGCTGGTTGCGACCGTTCGCCGGTTATGGAGCAAAAGCCAGCTTTTCACTCTATGCCATGCACTTTCCAATCATGGCATTCGCCGCAGCGTTGTTAGTGGGCTCTGAGCGCTTACCACCAACGGCGGGCAACATCGCACTTGTTGGCGCTACGCTCGCACTTGCAGTTTTTGCCTGTGGTCTGTTTGCGACTCTCACCGAACGGCACACCGCGCGGGTACGCACCTTCTTCTACGCCAAGCTGTTGACCGTCCAGAAAGCGTGCGCGGGCCGTTTGGTATCCTAGAACTGCAGCAAGGCTTGTCGAATCGGTGAGGGGTGGATGGATTACGCACGTATCATCCACTGACTGTTATGGATGCGCTAGCCTGTCCGGCGACGCGCGACACGGCGCGGCGCACTTATGCGGGCGGGCGGCATCAACACGGGAGAGTAGCGATGATGAAGAACGCATATGTGAGCTTGGCGGTGCAGACCGTCGTCTGAGCAGCCCCCACCGGGTGGTCCGGGTATATAGTTAGTGCATTGTCGTCTCCGCCGCCATTGCCGGTCGGAGGTGGAGCGAAGC
>NZ_LSJO01000303.1:0-474 GCF_001556735.1 Sphingomonas sp. CCH9-F2
GCGCGCGCCGCGCGCGAGGCCGCCGAGGCCGAGCGCCGCGAGGCGCACAAGGCCGCGATCGCCGCCGAAAAGGCCGCGCGCGAGGAAGCCCGCGAGAAGGCTCGCGAGGAGGCCGAGGCCGCCGCTGCGGCCGCCGCCGCCGCCAAGCGCCCGCCCGCGGTGCCCACCGCCGCCGAGCTGAAGGCGGCGCGCGATGCGCGCTATGCCGCGCGCAAGGCGCGTCAGGGCAAGTAAATGACCCCGCGTGAGCTGCTGGGCGTGGCCGACGTGCCCGGCGGCGATCCGCTGCGCCTGTTCCGGCGCGGGCGGGATTTCATGATCGTGCTCGACCGCAACGAGTTGATGAGCACGCGGATGAACGGGTCGGAAATCGCGCTGGGCACGATGGCGTGCGACCGGCTGGCCGGGCGCCCGGCCCCGCATCTGCTGATCGGCGGCTATGGCATGGGGTTCACGCTGCGCGCGGTGCTGGAG
>NZ_LSJO01000304.1:0-1031 GCF_001556735.1 Sphingomonas sp. CCH9-F2
CTTCCTGAAACTGCCGGCGGACGAGCCGGTCGCGCTGACCGCCGAGCCCAAGATCGACGGCCTGTCCTGTTCGGTGCGCTACGAGGATCGCCGGCTGGTCCGCGCGCTGACCCGCGGCGACGGCGCGGTGGGGGAGGATGTGACCCCCAACGTCCGCACCATCCATGACATTCCCGCCACCCTGCCCGACGGCGCGCCCGACGTGTTCGAGGTGCGCGGCGAGGTCTATATGGAAAAGGCCGCCTTCGCCGCGCTCAACGCCCGCCTCGCGGCGGAAGCGGAGGAGACCGGCAAGGAGGCGCGCCAGTTCGCCAACCCGCGCAACGCCGCCGCCGGATCGCTGCGGCAGAAGGACGCCGCGGTTACCCGCGCCCGCCCGCTGCGCTTCCTGGCGCATGGCTGGGGCGAGGCGAGCGCGGTGCCGGGCGACACGCAAGCCGCGGTCGTCGCGGCCTTGCGCGACTGGGGCTTCCCGATCGCCGACGCCTTCGCGCATTGCGCCGACGCTGCTGCGGCCCTCGCGGTCTATCGCGCGATCGAGGCGGCGCGCGCCGACCTGCCGTTCGATATCGACGGCGTCGTCTACAAGGTCGACCGGCTCGACTGGCAGGCGCGGCTGGGCAGCATCGGGCGCGCGCCGCGCTGGGCGATCGCGCACAAATTCCCTGCCGAACGCGCGCAGACCACGCTGGAGGCGATCGATATCCAGGTCGGCCGCACCGGCAAGCTGACGCCGGTCGCGCGGCTCACCCCCGTCACCGTCGGCGGCGTCGTCGTCACTAATGCCACGCTCCACAACCGCGACGAGATCGCGCGGCTGGATGCGCGCGTCGGCGACCGCGTCGTCCTGCAACGCGCCGGCGACGTCATCCCGCAGATCGTCGAGGTGCTGCCGCGCGACGACGCCGATCGTCCCGCCTTCGCCTTCCCCGATCACTGCCCGATCTGCGGCAGCGAGGCGGTGGCGGAAGAAGGCGAGGTCGACGTGCGCTGCACCGGCGGGCTGATCTGCCCGGCGCAGCGGCTGGAGC
>NZ_LSJO01000305.1:0-366 GCF_001556735.1 Sphingomonas sp. CCH9-F2
TCATGCCGCAGCTCGACGAGAAGGACATAACCGTCACCAACTTCCGCGTGCCATCGGCGTCGATCGATCAGTCGACACAGATGCAGCTTCAGATCGAGAATGCATTGAAGACGCTGCCGGAGGTGGCGCTGGTCTTCTCTAAGAACGGCAACGCCGATCTCGGCACCGATCCGATGCCGCCCAATGCGTCGGATACCTATGTGATTCCAAAGCCAGAGGACGAGTGGCCGGCGGAGGTTAAGAGCAAGGAGGACATCCTTCGCCGCATCGAGGAGCGGATGAAACCGCTGATCGGCAACCGAACAGAGATTCAGCAACCGATCCAGATGCGCTTCAACGAGCTGATCGCCGGCGTTCGCGCCGACG
>NZ_LSJO01000306.1:0-852 GCF_001556735.1 Sphingomonas sp. CCH9-F2
GTCGAACACGATGTGCCCGGCCTCGATCGTGTCGCCGCCGGCGAACAGCAAGGCGCGCTGGATCACATTCTCCAGCTCGCGCACGTTGCCCGGCCAGTCGTGCGCCAGCAGCGCGGCGATCGCCTGGTCGCTGGGCCACGGAATGGTCGGGCGGTTGCCGGCGTGGCGCAGGATCATCGTCGCGGCCAGCGCGGGAATGTCCTGCGGCCGGTCGGCCAGCGCCTTGGTGGTCAGCGGGAACACCGACAGGCGGTAGTAGAGGTCGGCGCGGAACCGCCCGGCGGCGACTTCGCCCTGAAGATCGCGGTTGGCGCAGGCGATGACGCGTACGTCGACCGACTGCGGCATCGTCGCGCCGATCGGCACTACCTCGCGCTCCTGCAGCACGCGCAGCAGCTTGGCCTGCAGGTTGAGGGGCATTTCCGCGATCTCGTCCAGCAGCAGCGTGCCGCCGTTGGCGGCGCGGAAGAAGCCCTCGCCGCCCGACGACGCGCCGGTGAACGCGCCCTTCTGGTGGCCGAACAGCATCGCTTCCAGCATGGTTTCGGGCAGCGCGGCGCAGTTGATCGCGACGAACGGGCCGTCGCGGCGGTCGGAATTGAGGTGGATCGTGCGCGCCAGCACTTCCTTGCCGGTGCCGGTGGGGCCGTTGATGAGGACGGTGATGTCGGCCTGCGCCACGCGCTCGGCCAGCGCCAGCAGCGCCAGCGTCTCCGGGTCGGCGGCGGTCGGCAGCTCCGGCCCGCCGACCAGCGCGCGGGCGAAGGCGTTGCCCACTGCGGCATCGGCATGGCCATAGGCGATCCGCGCCGGCTGCCCGTCGCGGAACGGCAGGACGGTGCGCCCCTCGCT
>NZ_LSJO01000307.1:0-3984 GCF_001556735.1 Sphingomonas sp. CCH9-F2
CCGCCGTTCGCGACCGCCACCGACGCGGTCGGCAGCGACGAGGAACAGATGCCGAGTGGCCCGGTGACCGTCTATCGTCACCGCGACAGCACGCTGTCGGGCACGGTGATCTTCCCGATCACCGAGGCGCAGTCGAAGGGGCTGGAGGACCTGCGGCTGGTGCAGTTCCACCATGACGACGGCAGCGTCGAATGGCTGGGCACCTATACCGCCTATAACGGCAGCGCGATCCAGTCGGAGCTGATGCGGACCAAGGATTTCCGCGCCTTCGACCTGGTGCCGATGACCGGCAGCGCATCGCGCAACAAGGGGATCGCGCTGTTCCCGCGCAAGGTCGGCGACCAGTATCTGGCGATCGGCCGGCAGGACGGCGAGAACCTGTACCTGCTCAAGACCGACGACCTGACCGTCTGGGACGGCGGCGAGTTGATCCTGAAGCCGGTGTTTCCGTGGGAGTTCGTGCAGATCGGCAATTGCGGCCCGCCGATCGAGATCGACGAGGGCTGGCTGCTGCTGACCCATGGCGTGGGCGCGATGCGCAAATATTCGATCGGCGCGGTGTTGCTGGACAAGGACAATCCGGCGCGGGTGCTGGGGCGCACGCGCTCGCCAATCCTGGCGGCGGCGGACCAGGACCGCGAAGGCTATGTCCCCAACGTCGTCTACACTTGTGGCGCGATGAAGCACGGCGACAAATTGTTCATGCCCTATGGCATCGCCGACAGCTCGGTCGGGTTCGCGTTCGTGTCTATCGCGGAGCTGCTGTCGAAGATGTGAGCGCCGTTGTGAGCTGGGGCAGCCAGGCGGGGTCGATCGTCTCCAGCATCGGCGCCTGATCGTCGAAGCGCAGCCCGGCGCGCCCCGCCACCGCCGCGGACAGCGCGACCGCCCGCAGCGCGCCGGCGGGCTGGCGACGGGCTAGCGTGTCGGCGGCGTCGGAAGCCCCCGCTGCGGCGAGCAACTGGACGAGGTGGACGCGCCGGCCGGTGTCGCCGCCGCGTTCGTCGGCCCGATAGGGCGGCAACGCGGCGGCGGCTTGATTCAGCAGGCGCTGCGCCGTCGCGCGGTCCCCGGCCCGCAGCCGCTGGCGCGCGATCTGGAGAACGGTGTCGACCAGCAGGAAGGGCGTGGCCGTTTCCTGCCGGGCGCGGGCGAGCGCGTCGTCGGCGCGGCCGGCGGTGAGCGACAGCGCGACCGCCGTCTCGGCATCGAGGCCGGCGGGGCACAGCCGACGGAACAGCGGCGTAGCGCTCGCCCGATCGATGAAGGTGCCGACCGCCGGAACAGGGTTTCCGACGTTGCCGAGGCCACCGAGCGCTAGGCCGCCGATCGGCCCGAACCAGCCGAAGCAATCGTCCGACAGGCGGGGCGGCGTGTCGGCCATCGTATCGAATACCGCCATCGCCGCATCGACGTCGCCGGCCGCCAGCATCAGGCGGATCGCCGCCGCCTTGTCGTCGAAGGTACGCGTGGCGCGGGCGGCGGTGAGCGCGGCGGCGCGCTCGCCCAGCCGGTAGCGCGCCTGCGGCGTCGCCAGCAGCGCGGCGACCGCCGGGTCCGGGCGGCGCGCCTGTTCGGCGGCGACGAAGCGCAGATCATCCGCGTCGCCATAGCCGTGCACCAGCATCGCCAGTACGCCGCGGCGCACCCCGGTATCGCGCAGCCGCGATGCCACACCGCGGACCAGGGCGGCATCGGGCAGGCCGATCCAGTGGAAGTCCCGCTCCAGCAGGCAGGCGCGCGCCCAGTCGTCGATCGCGGCGTCGGGGGCGGTATCGCAGCGTGCGTCCGGGAAAGCGGTGCGCAGCGGGACGTAGCGGGGTGGCGCCGGGACGGTGCCGGGGGGTATCTCGTCCTTGCCGCCGTCGGTCATCGCGCGGGCGGCGCGAATGCCGACGTCGGGGTGCCCCGACCAGCGCAGGTTGCGTGATATCGCGCGCAGCACCGCGTCGCGGGGATAGCCGGGCGGGAGCGTCAACGCCTCCGCCACCGCCGCCTCCGCCTGCTCATCGGGTGCGGTATCGGGGGCCGGCGCGGCGCCGAGCAGCGCGAGCGCCGCCAGTGCCGCGCGCCACGTCATGCCGCCAGCCGCCGCGTGCGCCGGTACAGCCACCACGCGATCGCCGCGAACAGCAAGGTGCCCGCGATCAGCGCGGGCGTCTCGAACCCGTCGACCAGCGCGAGCGGCGCGTCATTGCCCGCTTCGTAGACGATGCCGGCGAAGACGACGTTCCACAGGCTTTCGCCGACGATCATCCCCGTCGCGGTCAGCACGCCCAGCCGCTTCGTGCCCTCCACATCGGCGCGCCCGTCCGCCCAGCGATCGTAGAAGTGGCCGATCACGGTGCCGACGACGACGGTCAGCGTCGCCGCCATCGGCAGATAGATGCCCAGCCCGACGCCGAGCGGGGGCAGGCGCATCCGGCCCATGCGTCCCAGCAGTTCGTCGACCGCGATGATCGCCACGCCGGTCGCCGCGCCCCAGCCGATCATCGTCCAATTGAGGTCGCCGCCCAGCACGCCCTGTGCCAGCGCGGAGATCAGCGCCGCCTGCGGCGCGGCGAGTGCATTGGCGCCGGCGCCGGGCATCCCCGCGAACCCGAACGAGGTGTAGAGCAATTGCAGCACCGGCGGCACCACCAGCGATCCGAAGCCGACGCCGATCACCAGCGCGACCTGTTGCTTCCACGGCGTCGCGCCGACCAGCTGCCCGGTCTTCAGATCCTGGAGATTGTCGTTGGAGATGGTCGCGACGCCGAAGACGATGCCGGTGACGATCAGCGCATAGGCGACCAGCGCCGAGGTTTCCTGCGCGCCGCCGCCGCGCCCGAACCAGCCGACCAGCATCAGCGATGCGGCGATGACCGACAGGATGCCGATCCCCGACACCGGCGAATTGGACGCGCCGATCAGCCCGGCCATATAGCCGCACACCGCCGCGATCACGAGGCCGACGACCAGCACGAACAACAGGCTGGCCGCGATCAGCAGCCATGCGCTGCCCGCCAGCGGCCCGCCCGCCAGCACGCCGTGCAGCAGCAGCGCGATCGGCACCAGCACCGCCAGCGTGCCGCCCGCGATGACCGCGAACGGCAGGTCGCGTTCCTCCAGCGCGACGCCCATGCCGCGTGCGCCGCGCGATGCCGCCAGCGATGCGCGCAGCCCGCCCGCGACCGGCCCGGCGATCCGCACCAGCGTCCAGATCGCCGCGACCCCGATCACCCCCGCGCCGAAGAAGCGCACGTCGTTGCGGAACACGGTGTTGGCCCATTGCGCGACGTCGCCCGCCTGCGGCGCGGCGGCGGTCAGGATCGGCAGCACGATCCACCAGCCGATCGCGACGCCGGCCAGGATCGCCAGCCCCGCCGACAGCCCGATCAGGTGGCCGGCACCCAGCAACGCGAACGACAGCCCGCCGACCACCCCGGTCGCGCCCGCGCCGACGCGGAAGAAGGTGGCGGCTTCCGCCGCGACCAGCTTCGTCTGGGTCAGGATCGCGAAGCCCGCCGAAGCGAGCGTGCTGGCGAGGATCGCGGACAGGCCCTTCGCGCTGTCCGCGCCGCCGGTGCGGCTTTCCTCGCCGACCTTCAGCACCTCCGCCGCGGCGCGGCCCTCCGGGTAGGGCAGGTCGGTGTCGACCACCAGCGCGCGGCGCAGCGGGACGGAGAACATCACCCCCAGCACGCCGCCGGTGGCGGTGATCGCGGCGGTGGTGAGGAAGGGGAACCCCTGCCAGTAACCGACCATCACCAGGCCGGGCAGGACGAAGATGATCGCCGCCAGCGTCCCCGCCGCCGACGCCACCGTCTGGACGATGTTGTTTTCGAGGATCGACGAGCCGCGGAACGCGCGCAGCACCGCCATCGAGATCACCGCGGCGGGGATCGAGGTGGCGAAGGTCAGCCCGATCTTCAGCCCCAGATAGACGTTGGCGGCGGTGAACAGCAGCGTGATCGCGCCGCCCAGCAGGATGCCGCGCAGCGT
>NZ_LSJO01000308.1:0-11410 GCF_001556735.1 Sphingomonas sp. CCH9-F2
GCCCCCGTTGCCGCCACCGCCGGCCCGGCGCGCGTCAGCGCGGCGCCCGCCGCCATCCCCCCGGCTGCCGCCATCACCCCGCGCCTGCTGATCCCGTCGCCCTTCGCCATCGCCGCGTTATCCTCTCGTCACGCCGGCCATGCCACCGCCCATACGCACGTGCAAACGTTTGCTGGTGCATTCCGGGTATCCCCGTTCAGCGCATCGCGATCATTCCGCGCGCGATCACCTGCGCCTGGATCTCCGCCGCCCCTTCGAAGATGTTCAGGATACGCGCGTCGCACAGCACGCGGCTGATCTCATATTCCAGCGCATAACCGTTGCCGCCGTGAATCTGCAGCGCCGCATCGGCATTGCTCCACGCCGCGCGCGCCGCCAGCAACTTGGCCATTCCCGCCTCGATATCGCAACGGCGGCCCGAATCCTTCGCGCGCGCCGCGGCATAGGTCAGCTCGCGCGCCATCACCATGTCGACCACGCTGGCGGCGATCTTGTCGGCGACGCGCGGGAAGGTGATGATCGCGCGCCCGAACTGGCGGCGCTCCCGGGCATAGCCCAGCGCCAGCTCGATCGCGCGCCGCGCCACGCCGACCGCGCGCGCCGCGGTCTGGATCCGCGCGCCCTCGAACGTGCGCATCAACTGCTTGAACCCGCGCCCTTCCTCATCGCCCAGCAGTGCGTCGGCGGGGGCGGCCATGCCGTCGAACGCCAGCGCATATTCGCGCATCCCGCGATAGCCCAGCACCGCGATCTCGCTGCCTGCCATCCCCGCGGCCGGGAACGGATCGGCATCGGTCCCGCGCGGCTTGGGTACCAGCAGCATCGACAGCCCGGCATGGCCCGGCACGTCGTCGCGGGTCCGCGCCAGCAACGTCATCAGGTCCGACCGGCTGGCATGGGTGATCCACGTCTTGGCCCCGTCGATCTGCCAGCCGCCGTCGGGGGCAGGCCGCGCGCGGGTGGCGATCGCGCCCAGGTCCGATCCGACATCGGGTTCGGTGAACACCGCGGTCGGCAGCACCGCGCCGCTCGCGATCGCGGGCAGCCAGCGCGCCTTCTGCGCCTCCGTCCCCGACGCCGCGATCAGCTCGCCGGCGATCTCGGATCGCGTGCCCAGCGATCCCGCGCCGATCCACCCGCGCGACAATTCCTCGGTGACGACGCACATCACCAGCTTCGACAGGCCCAGCCCGCCATAGGCCTCCGGAATGCACACGCCGAACGTGCCCAGCGCCGCCATCTCCGCGATCACCGCATCGGGGATCAGCGCATCGTCCAGGTGCCAGCGGTGCGCATGCGGCACGATCCGCGTCTCGGTGAAGCGGCGGAACTGGTCGCGGATCGCATCCAGGTCGGGGTCGTCCAGCGTCTCCGCCGGCCACTGTCCCGCCGCCAGTGCCGCCGCCAGCGCCCCGCGCTCGTCGCGCTGGTCGGCATCCAGCAGCGGCGCGGCCGCCTCCGCCAGCGCGCGCGCCGCACCTTGCGTCCCCAGATCGGCGGGGCGGACGATCTCGTTCTGCCCCATCGGCAGCCCGCCGGTCAGCTGTGCGACCGTTTCGGCGACACCGATGCGCAAAACGGCGTCATTGACCGCATCGGGGGCGCACCGGCCGTGCCAATCCGACAGCGCCTCCAGCGCCGCAACACCCGTCGCGACCCACGCCAGCCCGTGCGCAGCGCGCTGTTCGGTGTCGATCGACGCATCCGCAACGCGCTTCCCGACCGCCTCGACCGTCGCCGCACCGTAGGTTCCGGCCGCTTCCAGCGCGTGGCGGACGTCGTGCATGTCAGTAACTCCGCGGCAAATTCAGCACATGCTCCGCGACGTAACTCAGGATCATGTTCGTGCTGATCGGCGCCACCTGGTACAATCGCGTCTCGCGGAACTTGCGTTCGACGTCATATTCGGCCGCGAAACCGAACCCGCCATGCGTCTGGATGCACGCTTCCCCTGCAGCCCAACTCGCCTCGGCGGCCAGCATCTTGGCGATATTCGCTTCCTCACCGGCGTTGTCGCCCGCTTCGTACCGCCGCAGCCCCTCCCGCACCATCAGTTCGGCGGCGCGCATCTGGGCGTAGGCGCGCGCGATCGGGAACTGGACGCCCTGGTTCTGCCCGATCGGCCGCCCGAACAGCACCCGTTCGCGCGCGTAATCGCGCGCCTTGTCGATGAACCACTTGGCATCGCCGATACATTCCGCCGCGATCAGTAGCCGCTCGGCGTTCATGCCGGACAGGATGTAGCGGAAACCCTTGCCCTCCTCGCCCACCAGATTGGCCGCCGGAACGCGCAGATTGTCGAAGAACACCTCCGTAGTGGCGTGGTTCATCATCGTCTCGATCGGGCGGATCGTGATCCCCGGCGACGTCATGTCGACCAGCAGCACCGACAGCCCATCGGTCTTCGACGCCGCTTCCGCGCGCGGGGTGGTCCGCGCCAGCAGCAGCATCAGGTCGGAATGTTCGGCGCGGCTGGTCCAGATCTTCTGCCCGTTGACGACATATTCGTCGCCCTCTCGCCGCGCAGTCGTCTTCAACGCCAGCGTGTCGGTGCCGCTGGTCGGCTCGGTCACCCCGAACGCCTGCAACCGCAGCTCCCCGGTCGCGATCCGCGGCAGGTAGCGGCGCTTCTGCTCGTCCGATCCGTGGCGCAGCAGTGTGCCCATGATGTACATCTGCGCATGGCACGCCGCGCCGTTGCACCCCTGCCGCTGCACCTCCTCCAGGATCGCCGCCGCCGCCGACAGCGGCAGCCCGGCGCCGCCATATTCCTCCGGGATCAGCGCCGCCAGCCACCCGCCCTGCGCCAGTGCGGCGACGAATTCGGTCGGATAGGCGCGCTCCCGATCCTTTGCGCGCCAATAGGCGCCGGGGAATTGCTGGCACAGCCGCGCCACCTCGGCGCGGATCTCGGCATGGTCCGCGCTCACGCCGCGCGCTCGAACACCGCGGCGATCCCCTGCCCGCCGCCGATGCACATCGTCTCCAGCCCGTAGCGACCGCCGCGCCGCTGCAACTCGCGCGTCAGGTTCGCCAGAATCCGCCCGCCGGTCGCGCCGATCGGATGGCCCAGCGAAATCCCCGATCCGTTGACGTTGAGGATGTCGTGCCGCCCGTCGTCCTCGCTCCAGCCCCAGCCTTTGAGCACCGCCAGCACCTGCGGCGCGAACGCCTCGTTCAGCTCGACCAGGTCGATATCGCCCCAGCCCAGCCCGGTGCGCCGGAACAGCCGCTCCACCGCCGGCACCGGCCCGATCCCCATCCGTGACGGATCGCAACCGGCCGCTGCCCAGCCGCGGAACCACGCGATCGGCTCCAGCCCCAGTTCGTCCAGCTTGTCCTCGGCGACCACCAGACAGGCGGCGGCGGCGTCATTCTGCTGGCTGGCGTTGCCCGCGGTCACCACCCCGCCCTCGATTGGACGCAGCCGGCCCAGCGTCTCCATGCTGGCATCGGCGCGATAGCCTTCGTCCTGCGCGAAGACGACCGGATCGCCCTTGCGCTGCGGGATCGACACCGGGACCAGTTCGTCCGCGAACAGCCCCTTCTCCCACGCGGTCGCCGCGCGCTGGTGCGAGCGCACGGCATAGGCATCCGCCGCCTCGCGCGTGATGTGATAGTCCTTCGCCAAATTCTCGGCGGTCTCGATCATCCCGCTGATGACCCCGAACCGCTCGACCGGCTGGCTCATCAACCGCCCGCGCGTCAGCCGGTCGTGGAGCGTGACATTGCCCATCCGCACCCCGCCGCGCAGGTCGGTGGTATAATGTTCGACGTTCGACATGCTCTCGCACCCGCCGGCCACCACGACGTCGCTGGCGCCGGTCTGCACCATCATCGCCGCGTCGATCACCGCCTGCAGCCCCGAACCGCAGCGCCGGTCGAGCTGATAGCCCGGCACCTCGATCGGCAACCCCGCCGCCAGCCATGCCCAATGCCCGATCGCCGGCGCCTCGCCATTGCCATAGCCTTGCGCGAAGACGACGTCGTCGACCCGCGCCGGATCGATCCCGGTCCGCTCGATCAAGGCCGTCAGCACCGTCGCGCCCAGCTGGCCGGCGGTCAGCGTGGACAGGGCCCCGCCGAACTTGCCGACAGCGGTGCGGATCGGGGCGACGATGGCGGCGCGACGCAGGGTCATGGGATGGGTTC
The DNA here is from genome assembly GCF_001556735.1 of Sphingomonas sp. CCH9-F2. Taxonomy (NCBI): domain Bacteria; kingdom Pseudomonadati; phylum Pseudomonadota; class Alphaproteobacteria; order Sphingomonadales; family Sphingomonadaceae; genus Sphingomonas; species Sphingomonas sp. CCH9-F2. The sequence goes on from NZ_LSJO01000308.1 coordinate 4,153, forward strand.
CTTCAGGATATGCCGACCACGCCGGCGTCGATCAGGCGCGCGATCGCGCCGGAGGAAAGGCCCAGCCGCTCGGCCAGCATGCGTTCGCTATGCTGGCCGTTGCGCGGCGCGGGAACGGGCGGCGCACGATCGAGCTGCGGCATTGTCGCGAACGCGCCCGCGGCGGGATAGGCAAAGCCGCTGGGATTGTCGTCGCGCGCGGCGAAGATCGGGTTATCGGCGACGAGCCGAGGGTCGCGCGCCGCCTCGCGCATCGTGCGATAGGCGGAATGGACGATCCCGGCCGCGTCGAACGCCGCCGCCAGATCGGCGTGGTCGCGGTTCCCGATCGCTGCCTCGAACAGCGGCATCAGCGCATCGCGATGGACGAACCGCGCGCCGTCATCCTGCGCGAAGGCGGCACCACGCGCCGCTTCCACCGCCGCGACCGCCTCCTCCAGTGCCAGCACCGCCAACAACCGCGACCATTGGCGGTGCGTCACCACCACGATCATCGTACGCATGCCGTCGCGGGTCGTGAAATCGCGCCCGAACAGGCCGTAGACGGTGTTGCCCAGCCGCGGCCGGTCGGCATCGGCGTAAAGCACCTCGGCGATCCCGCCCAGATTGGCGACGGTGCCGATCGCGACGTCGGAGAGCGGCACGCGCACCTCCCCGCCCTGCCCCGTTGCCGCACGCCACCGGATCGCGGCGAGCAGCGCAAACGCGGCATAGGCACCCGTCAGCAGATCCCAGGCGGGCAGGACGTGGTTGACCGGGGCCGGCCCTTCGCCCGTCAGCATCGGATAACCGACCGCATTATTGACGGTATAATCCAGCGCTGGGCTGCCGTCCGCCCAGCCCATCACGCGCACGGTCACCAGATCGGCCCGGCCGGTGGCCAGCGTATCGTGCGACAGGAAGCCGTCGACGGGGAAATTGGTGACGAACTGACCGGTCGTGCGCACCAGCGCCTGCAGCAGCTCGCGCCCCTCGTCCCGCGCCAGATCGAGCGCGACCGATTTCTTCGCGCGGTTGAGGTTCTCCCAATAGAGCGAGTCGCCCGCCGCGGTGACCGGCCAGCGGCGATAATCCGGCCCGCCGCCGATCGGATCGACGCGGATCACCTCCGCCCCGAACTGCGCGCAATACAGGCCCGCGGTGGGGGAAGCGACGAACGAGGACGCCTCGATCACGCTCAGTCCGGCAAGCAGATCGTACACGCCGCGTTATCCCGCCCGCCGCGGGAAATGGCCCTGATGGGCGGCCGTTTGCTGCGGCATGCGTCTCTCCCGATCTTTCGACCTTCCCTATCGGTCTGCGGCCGATTTTCAAGAAGCGCGCGGCACCGCCTGATCGCGCACCGCCAGCGCGCGTTCGAACACCGCCGCGAACATCTCGGCCGTCAGCCGGCCGGTGTTCTGGTTGTAGCGGCTGCAATGGTAGCTATCGATCAGGACGCGCCCGTCGGGCATGCGATGTTCGGCCAGATGCCCGAACCGCGCCTTGGGCAGCTTGCCGCCCAGCACCTTGACGATCGACTGGTGCGCGATCTGCCCCAGCGCGACGAACACGCGGGCATTGGGCAGCGCGCCCGCCTGCCCCTCCAGGAACGGGCGGCAGGTGCGGATTTCCTCCGGCGTCGGCTTGTTCTCCGGGGGCAGGCACTTCACCGCATTGATGATGACCGCCCCGGTCAGCGCCAGCGTATCGGCGGGACTACCCTCGTACTGGCCCGTCGCCAGCCCGTATCGCGCCAGCGTGTTGAACAGCAGGTCGCCCGAATAATCGCCGGTGAACGGACGGCCGGTGCGGTTCGCGCCCTGCTTGCCCGGTGCCAGCCCGACGATCGCCAGCCATGCATCGGGATCGCCGAACGCGCGGACCGGGGCGTTCCACCAGTCGGGATGCTCGATCCGCAATGCCGCGCGCACCGCCACCAGCCGCGGGCAGCGCGGGCAGTCGCGGGGCGGCTCGGTTTCGGGCAGCGGAGAGGGTGCGAAGTCCATCGTCTTTCGTTAGGCGCGAACGGGTGCGTCACTCAACGTCCCATCCCTCAACCTATGTCGTGGCGATCGGCTCCAATCGGCGCGGCCGACACGGCCCGCCCCGTGCGGAGGTCGCCGCGGCGATCACGCTGCTGGACGGCACCGCCTCCCCGATCATCGTCAGCGCGCCGCTCGGCCCGTCGACGCGGACCTTCGCCAATGCCGCGGTGCTGATCCGCAGCACCGTACCGCCCCCTGCGCTGCTCGATCGGCTCAAGGCGATCGAGCGCGATTTCGGCCGGCGGCGCGGGCGGCGCTGGGGGGAACGGGTGATCGATCTCGACATCGTCCTGTGGTCGGGCGGCACGTGGCGGTCGCCGACGCTGACGATCCCGCACCCGGCGTTCCGAATGCGCGACTTCGTGCTGCGCCCGATGGCGGCGATCGCCCCGCGCTGGCGCGATCCGCGCACCGCGCGGACGGTCCGCCAGCTTCATGCCCGGTTGACCCGCGCGCGCGCCGTCCCTAACGCCCGCCGCTAACCCTGCGTGAGGGTCCGTAGCTCAGTCGGTAGAGCAAGCGACTTTTAATCGAGAGGTCCCGGGTTCGAGCCCCGGCGGACCCACCACGCGGGGGATCGGACGGCCGGAAAGAGGGTTGGCACCATCATGTCTTCCCACGCGACCGATCCACAGCCCCTGTTCCCCGACCGCGAACCGGCGCAAGCGCCACCGGCGCCCCGCGCGTTATGGGCGGCAATGGCGATCGGCGGGCTTGTGGCGGTGATGCTGCTCGCCTTCCTCGTGATCGATCAGGTTCCGTTCGCCTGGGATCGCGCGATCATGCTGGCGCTGCGCCGCGCCGACGATCCCGCGCAACCGGTCGGCCCCGCCTCGCTGCACGAGGCGATGGTCGACCTGACCGCGCTGGGTGGGGTGACGGTGCTGACGACGGTGACCGCGGCCGCGATCGGCCTGCTGCTGGTCCGCCGGCTGTGGCTGACCGCGGGGCTGGTCGCCGCCGCAACGATCGCCGGGTCGATCGTGTCGGGACTGGCGAAGCATTGGGTCGGCCGCCCGCGCCCTGAACTGGTCGATCATCTGGTCCAGGTCGGCGGGCTGAGTTTCCCCAGCGGTCATGCGACGAACAGCGCGATCGTCTATCTGACGCTCGCCGGGCTGGTCGCGCAGGTCGAACGCAGCCGCGCCGCGCGCAGCTACACGATCGTGGTGGCGGTGCTGCTGGTCGGGATCATCGGGATCAGCCGCGTCTATCTGGGCGTCCACTGGCCGTCCGACGTGCTGGCCGGCTGGTGCGCGGGGACGGCCTGGGCGGCCCTGTGGTGGTGGATCGGCGCGTGGTGGCGCCGCGCCTTATTCGCCCGCCGCCGCCAGTAGCCGCCGCGCCGCCTTCAGGTGCGGCGCATCGACCATTCGCCCATCGAGCTGCAGCGCGCCCGCGCCGGGGTTGGCATCGAACAGCGCAACGATCCGCCGCGCGTGGTTGATCTCCTGTTCGGACGGCGAGAATGCGGCGTTGATGACCGGTACCTGCGCCGGGTGGATCGCCATCATGCCCGTGAAGCCATCGCGCTGCCCGCGCGCGGCATAGCCGGCCAGACCGTCCAGATCGCGGAAATCGGGATAGACGGTTTCGATCGCCGGCACGCCCGCGGCATGCGCGCCGAACAGCGTCAGCGCGCGCACGACGCGATACGGATCGGTATAGCTGCCATCCGCCTCGCGCGCGGTCGCCGCGCCGATCGCCGCGGGCAGATCCTCCGCCCCCCAGGTCAGCCCCGCCAGACCCTCGCCATCATAATTGCCCAGCGTGAACACCGCGCGCGCGGTCTCGCTGGCGATCGGCAGGATGCGATAGTCGCCCGGCAACATCGCGCGCAGCGTCTCCACCGACCCACGCCCCTCCGCCTTCGGCAGGACGACGCCCGTTATCCCGGCCCCTGCGATCGCGGCGACGTCATCGGCGACGAATGCCGAATCGAGCGGATTGACGCGCACGAACAGCGCCGGCCCGCTCGTGCTGGCGTGCCCATCCAGGAAGGCCCGCACCGCTGCGCGCGCCGCGGGCTTGGCGGGGGCGGCGACCGCATCCTCCAGATCGAGGATCAGCGCATCGGCGCCCAGTCCCAGCGCCTTTTCCATCCGCTCCGGCCGGTCGCCGGGCACGAACAGCAGCGAGCGCAACCTCACCGGCCGCGCTCCGCCAGCGCGCGCTCCCATGCCAGCGCATCGCGCACGATCCCGTCGAGATCGTCCCGCCGCGGCGTCCAGTCGAGCGTCCGCAGGATCGCGCCATTGTCGGCGACCAGCTCGGCGGGGTCGCCCGCGCGGCGCCCCTCCAGTCGGCGTTCGATCGAAAGATTGGTGACCCGGTCGACCGCGTCGAGCACCTCCAGCACCGAAAAGCCGCGGCCATAGCCGGCGTTGAGGATGTGGTTGTCGCCCGGCCGCTCGACCAGCAGTTTCAGTGCCGCGACATGCGCCTCGGCGAGGTCGCTGACGTGGATATAGTCGCGCACCCCCGTGCCGTCGCGGGTCGGGAAATCGGTGCCGAACACCGATACCGCCGCGCGCTTGCCGGTCGCCGCCTCCACCGCGATCTTGATGAGATGCGTCGCCCCCACCGTCGATTGCCCGCTGCGCCCCTGCGGATCGGCGCCGGCGACGTTGAAATAGCGTAGGCACGCGTAATTGAGCGGATGTGCCGCCGCGACGTCGCGCAGCATCGCCTCGGTCATCAGCTTGGACATGCCATAGGGGTTGATCGGGCGGGTCGGATCGCCCTCCGCCACCGGCACCTTGTCCGGCGTGCCATAGGTCGCGGCGGTCGAGGAGAAGATAAAATGCGGCACGCCCGCCGCGACCGCGCTTTCGATCAGCGTGCGCGTCGCTGCGGTGTTGTTGCGATAATATTTGAGCGGGTCGGAAACCGATTCGGGCACCACCACCGATCCGGCGAAATGCATCACCGCGCGCACGCGATGTTCGGCCATCACGTTGCGGATCGACGGATCCTCCACCGCCATCTCCACCAGCGTCGCGCGCGGATCGACCGCCCAGGCGAAACCGGTGACCAGATTGTCGACCACGACCACCCGATAGCCCGCATCCAGCAGCGCCAGCACGGCATGGCTACCGATATAGCCTGCCCCGCCCGTCACCATCACCTTGCCGTCGATCATCGCCGCGCGCTCCCTTTGTCGCGGCGGTAGCGCGTTCCTACATAAGAGGCAAAGGAGACCCGGAAATGACCGAATATGCGACGCTGGCCGGCGGCTGCTTCTGGTGCACGGAGGCGGTGTTCAAGGATGTGATCGGCGTGGAAAGCGTCGAAAGCGGCTATATCGGCGGGCACGTTCCGAACCCGACCTACAAGCAGGTATGCGGCGGCGACACCGGCCATGCGGAGGCGATCCGTGTCGGCTTCGATCCGGCGCAGGTCAGCTACGCCGACCTGCTCGACATCTTCTTCGCCACGCACGACCCGACGCAGCTCAACCGCCAGGGCAATGACGTGGGCACGCAATATCGCTCGGCGATCTTCCCCGCGACGGTGATGCAGGAAGAACAGGCCAACCAGGCGATCGCGCGCGCGCAGGAGGATTGGCCCAAGCCGATCGTCACCACGATCGAACCCATGGCCGAATGGTATCCCGCCGAGGGCTATCATCAGGATTACTGGGAAGGCGAAGGACAGCGCAATCCCTATTGCCTGGCAGTGATCCCGCCCAAGCTGCAGAAACTGCGCAAGAGCTTCGCAGCGCGCAGTCGCGCCGTCACGGCCTGACGGGTCACCGGGCTGCGGCGCGGCGCAGCCGGTCGTTGATCGCGGTGCCGATGCCCCGTTCGGGCACCGGCGCCACCGCGATCCGCGACCGGTCGCTCGCATCGGCGCGGTGAAGCGCGTCGAACAGCCGCGCGGCCGCTTCCACCATGTCGCCGGTCGCCGACAGCATGTCGTCGCCGGCGACGCTGCCGAAACCGATCAGCCACTCGTCGTCGTCTGCTGCCACCGCGGCGAGACGCAGCGGCTTGCGCGGCGCATAATGCGTCGCCAGCTGCCCCGGAGCGCTGATGTGCGCGCTCGTCCCCGGCGCCACCGGTAGAATTTCACGCAGCATTTCCGCCGTGACGGGGCCGGGGCGCAGGATCGTACGGCCTGCCACGATCGTCGATTCGACCCCCGCGGTCGTCGCACCGTCATCGACGATCAGCGGTACGTTTGCGCCCAGGCTGGCCGCGACATGCGCGGCGCGCGTCGGACTGATCGCATTGCTGGCATTGGCGGACGGCGCGGCGAGCGGCGCGGCGCTGGCCGCCAGCAGCGCCTGCATCGCGCGGTGCGCGGGCACGCGGACCGCCACCGTGTCCAGCCCGGCGGTCGCCAGCGATGCGATGCCGGCACCAGCGCGGATCGGCAGCACCAATGTCAGCGGGCCGGGCCAGAAGGCGGCGGCCAGCGCGCGTGCGTCACCGTCGAACACCGCGATCCGCTCCGCCGCCGCCGCGTCCGGCACGTGCACGATCAGCGGATTGAACGACGGCCGCCCCTTGGCGGCATAGATGCGCGCCACCGCCGCCGAATCGCGCGCGTCGGCGGCGAGGCCATAGACCGTCTCGGTCGGGATCGCGACGATACCACCGCCACGAATCAGCGCCGCCGCCTCATGGATGGCGGCCATGCCGTAACGTCGGATACGAGGGTGTTGAGCGGTCATCGCCGGTCGGTATAGCGTTGCCGGCTAGGAGACCGAAATGACCTTCACCGCCCCCGTCGCCGACCAGCGTTTCGTCCTCGATCACGTCGTTCGCCTCGACGAACTGGCCGCAACCGATCGCTTCGCCGCCGCCACCCCCGACGTGATCGACGCGGTGCTCGAAGGGATCGCGCAGTTCGCGGAGGGAGAATGGGCGCCGCTGGCGCGCGCGGGCGATACCGTCGGGGCGAAATGGACCCCCGACGGCGTGGTCATGCCGGATGGCTATCCCGCCGCCTATCGCGCCTATGTCGACGGCGGCTGGGGGACGATCGGCGTGCCGGAGGCGTTCGGGGGGCAGGGGCTGCCGTTCGCTGTGCAGGCCGCGGTGCTGGAAACGCTGGGCACCGCCAACATGGGCTTCGCGCTTGCCCCGATCCTGTCGGTCGGCGCGATCGAGGCGTTGCAGCACCATGGCACCCCCGAACAGCAAGCGACCTACCTGCCGAAACTGGCGACCGGCGAATGGTCCGGCACGATGAACCTCACCGAGCCGCAGGCAGGTAGTGACGTC
>NZ_LSJO01000309.1:0-910 GCF_001556735.1 Sphingomonas sp. CCH9-F2
ACCGAGGTCATCAATGCCGAAAAGCTCTTGCGCCGCGGAGGTCGTCCACACATGGGGCCCCGCCTCCTTCCCCGTCACCGCGCGACCCGGCTTCTCTCTGCCGGGTCGCGTGACGAGGCGACCCATCGAAAGGATCCTGTATGTCCGCCACCCCCGCCGCACTTGCCGCCACCATCGCCATCGCCGCCGCATCGCTCGCGGTTCCCGCCAGCGCGCAGCAGAAGCCGGCGATGGAGAAATGCTATGGCGTCTCGCTCGCGGGCAAGAACGACTGCGCCGCCGGCGCAGGCACGAGCTGCGCGGGCACGTCGAAGGTCGATTATCAGGGCAACGCCTGGAAGCTGGTGAAGGCCGGCACCTGCACCGCGATCAAGACGCCCAAGGGCAAAGGTTCGCTGACCCCGATCAAGGCCTGAACGGCACGGGACCGGTGCGCTGCGGCGTGCCGGTCCTCTCCTTGTTGGAGGGACGACCATGCACGCCGTCAAATTCTATCGAAGCGGCACGGCCGCCTTGCGAAGCGTGTTACCGGACGCGTTGCTGCTGCTGATCGCGCGACTGGCGATCGCCGCCATCTTCTTCCTGTCAGGGCGAACGAAGGTCGAGGGCCTGCTGACGATTACCGACGGCACCTATGAGCTGTTCCGTAGCGAATATGCGCTGCCGATCGTGTCGCCGGAGGTCGCCGCGATCGCGGCGACAGGTGCCGAGCATCTGTTTCCGATCCTGCTGGTCCTCGGCCTCGGCACCCGATTCGCCGCGCTGGCACTGATCGGAATGACGCTGGTCATCCAGCTTTTCGTCTATCCAGACGCTTGGCCGACGCATCTGACCTGGCTGGCGATCCTTCTGCCATGTCAATCGGCGTCCAAAAAGGACCCCCTATCGGCGTCCAAAAGGGACCCCGTTT
>NZ_LSJO01000031.1:0-4248 GCF_001556735.1 Sphingomonas sp. CCH9-F2
CGCCCGCCGACGATCGCGCGGTAACGCCGGTCGATCGTATGCGCGGCGAACTGCTTCGCCAGTCCTTCGTGCGCGCGGTCGGTCTTGGCGGCGACCATCAGCCCCGACGTATCCTTGTCGATACGGTGGACGATCCCCGGTCGCGCCACCCCGCCGATGCCCGACAGCGACCCGTCGCAGTGATGCAGCAGAGCGTTGACCAGCGTGCCGTCGAGATTGCCCGCGGCCGGGTGGACGACCAGCCCCGCCGGCTTGTCGACGACAATCAGATGCTCGTCCTCGAACGCCACGACCAGCGGGATGTCCTGCGCTTCGTTATGCGCCGGGGCGGGGGCGGGCACCGCGACCGCAAACGCCTCGCCGACGCGCGACTTGCGCGATGGGTCGCGCACCGCCAGCCCGTCCTGCGAGACATGACCGGCACTGATCAGCACCTTCAGCCGCTCCCGCGAGAGCGTCGGCACCGCATCGGCGATCGCGCGGTCGAGCCGCCAGCCGTCGGCGGCCGGCGCGATCGTCGCTTCGATGATGGAAACCCCCCGGTTCATTGTCCTGTGGTAGATGGCGACGATGATCGGCATTTCAATCCCGCACCGCAACGAACTGATCGCGCTGGCGCGGGCCAGCCCGGGGGAGGTATGCGGGCTGCTGCTGGGCAGCGGCGAGCGGATTGCCGCGATCATGCCGTGCGCGAATGTCGCGGACGATCCGGCGACCCGCTTCGAACTCGATCCGCGCGCGCTGATCGCGGCGCATCGCGCGGCGCGCGGCGGCGGGCCGCAGGTGATCGGCCATTATCACTCGCACCCGTCGGGCCGGGCGGAGCCGTCCATGCGCGATGCCGCGGACGCGGCGCCTGACGGCAGCATCTGGATCATCGTCGCGGGGGATGAGGTGACGGCGTGGCGTGCGGTGGCGGCCGGTGCGATGCACGGACGCTTCGCTGCGGTGACGCTTGCCACATTAGGTTGCGAAGGCGGCGGGCAATCGCCACAAGGCGGCCATCCTGCGACGTCCTCAAGGTAAATTCACCCATGACCATCAGCCCGGTCGACTTCGCGAGCCTGTTATGCTCGCGCTTGTGCCACGACCTCCTGTCGCCGATCGGCGCGATGAGCAACGGGCTGGAACTGCTGGCCGATGAAACCGACCCGGCGATGCGCACCCGCTGCCTGGAACTGCTCAGCGAAAGCGCGCGGGCGTCGGCGAACAAGCTGAAGTTTTTCCGCCTGGCGTTCGGCGCGGCGGGCGGATTCGGCGAGCGGGTGGACATGCGCGAGGCGCGCGGCGCGGTCGAGGGGCTGCTGGCGGAGAACAAGCGGCTGACGCTGCAATGGGCGGTGGAGGAAGCCGAGCTGCCCAAGGCGGCGGTCAAGGTGCTGCTGAACCTGGCGCTGATCGCCGGCGACACATTGGTGCGCGGCGGCACGGTGACGATCGGGACCGAGGAAGGCGAGCATACGACCGAGATCGTACTGCGCGCGGAGGGGCCGCGCGTGATCCTGGACCCGGACCTGCGCGCCACGCTGACCGACGGATCGGGCGGCGAATCGGTGACGCCGCGTGCGGCCGCCGCGTTCCTGGTCCATGCGATCGTCGCGGATGCCGGCGGATCGGTGATGGTCACCGATCCGGTCGACAACACGCTGCTGTTCGGGGCGACGCTGCCGTCGCGGTTGGCGTGACGAAACCGGGGTTACAGCCGCGGTAAAGGCGGTCTTAACCCCCACCATGCCAGGACCGGAGCGAACGGACGCGACGGGACCGCATGGACGACCTTCTTCAGGAATTCATTGCCGAAACGCGCGAGACGCTGGAGGCGCTCTCGGGTGAGATCGTGGGGTGGGAGGCCGACCCGCGCGACCGCGCGCGCCTGGACGCGATCTTCCGCTTCGTCCATACCATCAAGGGTAGCTGCGGGTTCCTGGACCTGCCACGGCTGGCAAGGCTGAGCCACGCGGCAGAGGACACGCTGGCATCGGTGCGCAGCGGCGAGCGCATGCCCGACGCCGCGTTGGTCAACGCGATCCTGGCGATCATCGACCGCATCGGCGAGATCGTGGAGGCGATCGATGCCGATGCCGCCGTGCCGGAGGATGGCGAGGAGGCGCTGATCGCGGCGCTGGAAAATGGCACGCCGGTGGAGGCGGTGCCGATCGTCGACGTCGCGCCGAGCGTGCCGGCGAACGGCGATCGCCGCGCGGCGAGCGGGCCGCGTGCCGGCACCCGATCGGTGCGGCTGTCGGTCGACCTGCTCGACCGGATGATGAGCGGCGTGTCCGACATGGTGCTGGCGCGCAACCAGCTGGGCCGGCATTTGCGCCAGATCGACGATCCGCGGCTGGAGGCGATGCTGGAGCGGCTGAGTATCTCGGTCGACGACCTGCGCGATATCGTGACGCGCACCCGGATGCAGCGCGTGGAAGGGCTGTTTTCCGCGCTGCCGCGGCTGGTGCGCGACGCCGCCCATGCCGCCGGCAAGACGGTCAACCTGGTGGTCGAGGGCGGCGACGTCGAGCTGGACCGCGAGATGATCGAGCTGCTGCGCGACCCGCTGGCGCATATGGTCCGCAACGCGATCGACCATGGCATCGAAGCGCGGGCCGACCGCATCCTGTCGGGCAAGCCGGGGGCGGGCGAACTGCGCGTCGTCGCGCGGCAGGCCGGCAACCTCATCATCATCGAGATCGCCGACGACGGGCGCGGCGTGGACGTCGGCGCGCTGGTCGCCAAGATGGCGCTGGCCCAGCCCTCGCGCATCGCGGCGTTGCCCGCGATGGACGAGGACGAGACGCTGGCGCTGGTCTTCGAACCGGGCCTGTCGTCGCGCGATGACGTGACGACGCTGTCTGGCCGCGGCGTGGGGATGGACGTGGTCCGCTCGAACGTCGAGCAGATCGGCGGCCGCATCGCGCTGTCGAACCGCCCGGGGCAGGGATTGACGGTCACGCTGGAGGTGCCGCTGACGCTGGCGATCCTGAATGCGGTGCTGGTACAGGTGGCGGGCACGCGCTTCGCCATCCCGCGCCAGTCGGTGGACGAGATCGTGCAGGTCGGGCAGGGCGGCACGCGCATCGACCGCGTCGGCGGGCATGGCGCGGTGGCGATGCTGCGCGGCGAGAGGCTGTCGATGGTGTCGCTGCCGGAGGTGATCGGCATGGCGCATGGCGCCGCGTCGCCGCGCTATCTGGCGGTGGTGTCGCTGCGCCAAGGGCGGTTCGCGCTGGCGATCGACGCGGTAGACGATACGCAGGAACTGGTGGTGAAGCCCGCCGCGCCGCCGGTGATGCGCGCCGGAATCTATGCCGGGCAGATGCTGCCCGACGACGGCGTGCCCGTCCTGCTGCTGGACTGCGCGGGGATCGCGCAGCGCGCCGGGCTGGTATTCGAGACGGTGCGCGAGCAGGTTGCCGAGACCGCGGTCGCACAGGGTGTGCCGGCGCTGCTGTTCGACGACGTCGACGGCGCGCGACGGATGATCGTTTCCGACGCGGTGGATCGCATCGAACGCATCGAACCGGGCGCGATTCGCGCCGTTGCGGGAGGACTGTGGCTGACCGTCGAGGGGCGGTCGGTACCGGTGTGGAACGCCCAGAGCGTGCGGGCCGATACGATCGCCAAGGTGTTGCGCCTGCAACTGGACGGACAGGTACTGGCCTATCCGATCGCCGAGCCGATCGAGATACTGCCGCTGCCCGAGGAGATCGCGCCGGCGCCTGCCGACGCGGGCGGCGGCGCGGTCGCCGGGCTGGTGGTGATCGCCGGCGAGCCGATCGAGCTTATCGACCCGCTGATGCTGTTCACCGATGTGCCGGTCGCCAGCGAGCGCCCGCTGTGCCTGCTGCACGGCAGCCACAGCGCGTGGATGGAGACGTTTCTGAAGCCGGCGATCGAGCAATCGGGCTATCGCGTGGTGCGGACGCTGCCGCCGGGCGAGCGCGCGGCGGTCGCGCTGGCGATCGAGGAGGAGGCGGACACGGCGCCGTGCCCGGCGATCCGGCTAAGCCGGACGCGCGGGCAGCCGCTGTACCGTTATGACCGCGCCGCGCTGGTCGCCGCGCTGAAGGAGCATCGCGCGTGACCGATACCCTGCACCTGATCGCGCATGTCGGCGGTTGTGGCGTGATGTTCAACACCGATCGCGTCGCATCGGTGGTGGAACTGGACCGCGCGGTGCCCGCCCCCGGTGCCGGACCGGCGGTGATCGGGCTGGCGGCGATGCGCAGCCGCGTCGCCACCGTGCTGGAC
>NZ_LSJO01000310.1:0-1376 GCF_001556735.1 Sphingomonas sp. CCH9-F2
CCGGCAACGACAGCTCAGAATTGACTTGCGACCAGCGCGATTAGACGACGATCGAACAGGTCCAGCGGCCGCCATCCGATCGCGTGCGCGATCTCGCAAAATTCCACCACGTCGACGCGCCGTTCGCCGCGCTCGATCAGCGAGACGAACGGCTGCGGCTTTCCCAGCGTGCGCGCCAGTTCAACCTGCGTGATCCCGGCATCGCGACGCGCCTGGGCAAGCAGCCGGGCAAGCTGGCGCGCGTCGTGAGTGAAGAGCGACTTTGCCAAGTGCGTGCATCCGATCCTCCTATTCCCTTACGGTCGCTGCTCTGATATACGATTTTCGTATAATGCGGTGGGCGCCGGGATATGAATGACTTAGATGAGGAATCGAGCCTCCGGCCGGCGCGCGTGCTGCACGTCGTGGCGTGGATGATGATCGGGTGGCTCGGTGGCGTGATGTGGCGGGAGGCGATCGAGCTGATTTTCCGGCTGATCTGACCCCGAACGGGACGCGGGCGGCCAGCGTTTGTTGCGCAAATGTCGTTCTCCTCTGGTCATTTGCCCGGAATAGATCGGCCAGAGGCGTGATGGTCAGGACAGGGGCGGATCGGCGCGGACGCGGACGGGCGGGGGCGCCGATCGCGGAGGGCTTCTGGCGTGCGCTGCATGGCCAGCAATCCTGGGACGACGCGGTAGGCGGGCTGTCGTGGCGGTTCGACAGGCCCTTCGGCGACGTCGCGGTCGCTGGGCAGCGTGCCGAGATCGACCATATTCGCATCTACAATGTCTCGAAGGTCGGTGTGGCAGATGTCCTGAGCCACGACGTCTATTCGCCGGTAACGAACCCGCGGATCGGCGCGCGGCGGCGGCGCGTTATCCGCGGCGAGCGTGATGATGACGATCGCCGGGCGACCGCTGGGCGAGGATCATGCCGCGGCGCTCCGCGACGGTTTCGACATGACACGCGCCGAAACCGCGGTGGTGATGGGACTGGCGACGGGGCTGGACCTGCAGTCGATCGCGCGCGACCGCTGCGTGTCGTATGCGCGATCCGTGTACAGTTGCGCGCGGCGATGGCGAAGAACGCCACCAACCGTCAGTCGGAGCTGGTCGCGCTGGTTTCCGCGCTGTTCCGCTAACGGGCGGCGGTGCCGTCAGCTGCGATAATCGGCGTTGATCGAGATGTAGCCGTGCGTCAGGTCGCACGTCCACACCGTCGCGCGGCCTTCGCCCAGCCCCAGGTCGACGCCGATCGCGACGTCCTGCCCCTTCAGATGTGCGGCGACGGGGGCTTCGTCATAGCCCTCCACCGCCAGCCCGCCCTCGGCCACCTGCGTCGCGCCGAAGCGGATCGACAGGCGGTCGCGCTCGGCCGGCTCGCCCGCCTTGCCC
>NZ_LSJO01000311.1:0-24276 GCF_001556735.1 Sphingomonas sp. CCH9-F2
TCGCCTGGCTCGCCCGCCTGCGAGCAGGGCCGTCAGACCGAGACATCGCGGACTTCGAGGCCTGGTACGCTGCTGATCGGCAGCACGCCGATACCTATGACGCGTTGCTCGACAGCTGGGACGACACCGCGCTCGTATCGCGAACGCCCTTCGCACGGCAGCCGCGGCTCGGCGCTAGCCCGTCATGGTGGAAGGCGGCCGCCGCTGTGGCCGCTGTATTGCTGCTGTTCCTTGCCGGCGGCCTCGTTCTTACCGGCACCGCCCGGCGCGATATTGCGCCCCCGTCCATGTTGGCCAGCAGGGTCGGCGAGATTCGCACCATCACCCTTGAGGACGGTTCGCGCGTGACGCTCGATACGAACAGTGCGGTGCAGGTGCGCTTCGATGGCAAGCAGCGCCACCTTCAACTCCAGCACGGGCGTGCGCGTTTCGAAGTCGCGCATGATACGAGGCGGCCTTTCGTGGTGGCTGCCGGATCGGGCGAGGTGGTGGCGCATGGAACCGTGTTCGATGTCGACCTGCGGGAGGCGAGGACCCTGGTGGTCCTGCTGCAGGGATCGGTCGAGGTTCGCCGGCCGGCCGCTGCCGGCGTGCCGGCGACTTCGACAATGCTGAGACCGGGCCAGCAGCTCGCCGTCAGCGCGACCCGTGCCACCATCGCGCCGGTCCTGATCAAAGCCCCGGAAACGCGTTGGCCCTCGGGCATGCTGTCCTTCGAGGACGCGCCGCTCGCGGATGTTGTGGCCTTGGCTAACCGGTACAGCCGGACCCAGATCGTGCTTCGTGATCCCGCGGGCGGTGAGCGTCGCTTCACCGGCACTTTCAAGGCCGGGGAACCGGCACAGCTCGCCGAAATGATCGGTTCGATGTTCGATCTGAGCGTCGAGCGCGACCAGCGCGACAATCTCGTTCTCGCGTCGGGCAAATAATTTCCCAGGGTAGCGGGGCGCAGTCGCGTCGAAGTCCCCCAAGCAACGCCACGCAGGCTTGCGCAAAGGGGGAAGTCACGAATGCCCATCATTCCGAAGGTCGCGCTTGCTCTGTCCATTTCCGTCGCGGCCCTGTCCGCGCCGCTGGCTCCCGCAGCCGCCGCGCAGGAGCAACGGCAGAGCTACGATCTACCAGCCCAGCCACTTGCGCAGTCGCTCCGCGAGGTCTCGATCCGGTCCGGACGCAGCATCGCCGCTCCCGCAGACCTGCTTCGCGGGAAGACCGCGCCCGCTGTTCACGGGAGCTATACCCTGCCGGAAGTCGTCGAGGCGCTCCTCGCCGGTTCGGGCCTTGCCGCGCGCTGGGTGGGCGACGGACTGCTGATCGAGCGCATCCGATCGAGCGATAACGGTCCAGCGGATCAAGGATCGGCCTCGGGCGAGATCGTCGTCACCGGAACCCGCATCCGCGGGTCTGGCCCGGTGGGCTCGACCGTGACGGTCGTCGATCGGCAGGCGATTGAGCGCAGCGGCTATGCCACGACGCAGGACATCGCCCAGACCATCCCGCAGAATTTCGGGGGTTCTCCCAACGAGGGCAACGGGGCTGGATCGTTCAACTCGGACTCGGGGTTCAACACCGCGGCCGGTTCGAGCATAAACCTGCGCGGGCTCGGCACCGGATCGACGCTTGTCCTGCTGAACGGCGACCGGCCGCCGCTCGGCGGCTTCTCGGGCGTGTTCAGCGATGTTTCGATGATTCCGGCGTCGGCGATCGAGCGGATCGAGATCGTCGCCGACGGTGCCTCCGCGATCTACGGATCGGACGCGGTTGCCGGCGTCGTCAACATCATCCCGCGGCTCAACTTCACCGGGGCCGAAACCAAGTTCCGGATCGGCACTGCCGACGGCGATTCCCAGGACATCGTCGCGAGCCAGCTCCTCGGCACCCGCTGGTCGGGCGGACAAGCGATGGTCGCCTACGAATATTACCGTCGGACGCGCCTGGCCGCGGCGGACCGGGCCTATGCCACCGACGACCTGCGAAACTATGGCGGCACCGACAACCGCACCCGCTATGCGAACCCGGGAACGATCATCGCCGCGAACGGCCGTACCTTCGCGATCCCGCGCGGCCAGGATGGTCGCAGCCTGACGCCAGGCGATCTGGTGGCGGGCGCGTTCAACCTCGGCAACGACTGGACCGATGCCGACCTGCTGCCGGACCAGCGCCGGCACTCGGTCTTCGCCGCCGCCACTCAGGAGTTCGCGCCGAACGTCCGGCTTTATGCCCGCGGGCTCTATTCATCGCGCAGCTTCACCCAGCGCGAGCGGCCGATCAGCAATGCATCCCGCACCGTGCCGGTGACCAATCCCTTCTACGTCGACCCTATCGGCACCCGCCAGCCCGTGCGCGTCCAGTACAGCTTCGTGCGCGACCTCGGCCCGGAGACGACCAGCGGCCGGGTGGAAGCCTATGGCGGCAGCCTCGGACTCGATGCCGACCTCGGCCGTTGGAACATCGACCTGCATGGCACCTGGGGTCGCCAGACCGAGCGCACGACGATCTCCAACCGGGTGAACACCGCCCGCCTCAATGCCGCGCTGGCCGACACCGATCCCGCGACGGCCTACAACCTGTTCGGCGATGGCCCCTCCACCAACCCGGCGACGATCGCCAAGGTCCGCGGTTCCACCCGTTCCGGCAACGGCGGCACCGTGTGGTCGGCGGCGCTGCGGACGGATGGACCGCTCACCACACTTCCCGGCGGAGACATCCGGCTGGCGGTCGGCGGCGAGTATCGAGAGGAACGGTACAACGACAGCGCGACGATCAGCGACGTCAGCACGCTGACGCCCGTGACCCTCGTGCCGATCACCTTGCCCGGACCGCGCCGGGTCCGCGCGCTCTATGGCGAAGTGCACGTACCGCTGTTCGGCGAAGACTTCACGCTGCCGGGCTTTCGGCGGCTCGACCTCTCGGCGGCGGTGCGGACGGAGCGCTACAGCGACTTCGGGGCCACCACCAATCCGAAATTCGGCATCGCGTGGGAGCCGCTCTCGGGCCTGACCGTGCGCGGCACCTGGGGCAAGTCATTCCGCGCGCCCAACTTCAACAACCTGAGGCAGGACCCGGCCAATTCGCTATTCTTCGCCTATACCTTGCCCGATCCGGCCTCTTCGACCAGCCAGACCAACGTGCTGGTGCTTCGCGGCAACGATCCGGACCTGCGTCCCGAGCGGGCAACGAGTTGGACCGTCGGCGCGGACGTGCGGCCGCCGTCGATCCCCAACCTCCAACTCAGCCTGACCTACTACAACATCCATTATCGCGACCGCATCGCCTCGCCGGCGGCGAACCTGCTCAACTTCCTGGTCAACCGCGCGACCTATGCAGGCATCATCGATGCCAATCCCTCGCTCGCGACGATCCAGAGCTATTTCGCCTCTCCGGTGTTCCAGAACCCCTTCAACCTGACGCCCAGCCAGATCTCGCTGCTGATCGACGCCCGGCTTCAGAATCTCTCGACCGTGAAGCAAAGCGGACTCGATCTCGATCTCAGCTACGGTTTCGACGTCCTCGGCGGGAAGGCCGATGTCGGCCTGACCGGCGCCTACATCTTCCATATCGACCAGGCGCTCACCGCCACCGCGCCTTCGACCGACGTCGTCGACCGGCTCGGCAACCCGGTCGACCTGCGCCTGCGCGGCCGCGCAGGCTGGTCCGACGATCGTCTGAGCATCTTCGTGTTCGGCAACTATCTCGACGGTTACACCAACCTCACCAACGCCACGCCGCAGAAGATCCATTCGTGGACGACGTTCGATCTGCAGATCGGCTACCGCTTCGGCAAAGCCGGAACCGACCATGATCTCAGTATCGCGCTGAGCGCCACTAACCTGTTCGACCGCGATCCGCCCAAGGCCGCCTATTTCCTCGGTCCCTTCTCGGTCGGGTTCGATCCGGACAACGCCAGCCCGCTCGGCCGGGTCGTCTCGCTCACCGTCACCAAGAAATGGTGAGACCCGCGTTGCGCTTCGGCCTTGCTGTAGCATGGCTGATAATTCCATCGGCCGCCGCCGCCGAAGACTGCCGCGCGCGGCTGATGTCGGCGGAGCCTGCGGTCGTGCGCGACGTCACCCCGCGCGATCTAGTCGAACTGCGCGATTTCGGGCGATCCGACACCGCCCTGTCAGGACCGTCGCCGTTCAGCCTTTCGCCAGACGGCACCGAGCTCGCGATCGCTCTGCGTCGGGCCGATCCCGATACGGACCGCTATTGTATAGGAATCGTTATCGTGCCGCTCGACCGGGCCCGGCCGCCGCGGCTCATCGACGTCGGCGGCGACTTCATCCTTGCGCGCGGCGACAGCCACGGTGTTCCCGACCTGCCGGTGGGGACCGAGCAGCCCGTGACGCCGCTATGGTCGCCCGACGGCCACTGGCTCGCCTATCTCAGGCGTGACCGGGGCGTGACCCAAGCTTGGCGCGCGCGGCGCGACGGAAGCTTCTCGGGACCCGTGACGCATGACGCCGAGGACGTGCGCGCCGTCCGCTGGTCCGAGGACGGCAAGGCGCTGATCGTCACCACCAGGCCGATGGCCGCCGCGAATGCCGTGATCGAGCGCGAAGGGCGCAGCGGCTTTCTCTATGACGAGCGCTTCTGGACCTTGTCGAAGGACCGGCCGCGTCCGCGGCTGCCGCTGCCGAAGACGGACCGGCTGGTCGATCCGGAGACGGGCGGCACGATCGCGAACGCCGAGGCGCCGAACAGGGACTTGGCCGATCGGCCCGCCGACGCGCGGCTCTTCGCCCAATCGAAGAGCGGCGCCCAAGCCTGGACCTCGCCGGCCGATCCGGGACTCGTCCTCGGTCCTGTAAGCCTCAAGGTCGAGAGCGGAGGGCAGACACGCACCTGCACAGTCGAGGCCTGCTCGGACACGGTCGGGGCGCTGTGGTGGCGGGATCCCGGCGAGCTACTCTTCATGCGGAGCGGCACGCCCGAAAACGGCGGCACGACCACGCTCTATCGCTGGCGTGTCGTCAGCGAGGCGGCGCCGGCGCCGCTTCTCACTACCACCGACGCCCTGATCGGTTGCCAGCTTCTCGCCCGACGCCTGATCTGCGCGCGCGAGACGCCGACCCACCCGCGCGTGATCGTCGCCCTCGATCCGGACAACGGCCGCTCGACCACGATCTATGATCCCAATCCCGCTTTCGCGGGGCTGCGCACCGGCAGTGTCCAGCGGTTGCGATGGACGGACGCGCAAGGCGTCGCCGGCTACGGCGATCTTGTTCTTCCGCCCACGCATCGCCCCGGCGACCGGCACCCGCTGGTCATCGTCCAGTACCAGAGTCGCGGGTTCCTGCGCGGCGGGACCGGCGACGAATATCCGATCCATGCCCTGGCCGGCCGCGGCTTCGCGGTGCTGAGCTTCAACCGTGTTCGGCCTTACGCCAGCGATTCCGGCGCGCGCGACCTCGCCAGCTTCATCCGGATCGGCATGACCGGCTTCGCCGAGCGGCGGCGCATGCTGTCGGCGATCGAGACCGGCATCGACCGGAGCATCGCGCTCGGCGTGGTCGATGCCGCCCGGATCGGCATCTCAGGCCTCAGCGACGGCGCCGCGAGCGTCCAGTTCGCGCTCGTCAATTCGACCCGGTTCCGCGCAGCGGCGATGAGCTCGTGCTGTGACGATCCGAGCAGCGTGCACTTCGCCGCCGGTCTCGGCTATCTCAACGACACCACCGCCTGGGGATATCCCGAGCCAGGTGCCGGCGATCCAGCGTTCTGGCGACGCTATTCGCTCGCCGCCAATGCCGATCGCATCGACGTGCCGATCCTTCTCCAGCTTCCTGACGACGAGTTCCGCCTAGGCCTCGAAACCTATGTCACGCTCGACCAGCGTCATGCTCCGATCGAGATGTACGTTTTCGCGGACGAATATCATGTGAAGTGGCATCCCGCCCACCGTCTCGCGATCTACGAGCGGGCGATCGACTGGTTCGACTTCTGGCTCAACGGACGCGAGGATCCAGCGCTAACTAAGCGCGAGCAATATAGCCGCTGGCACGCGCTCGCTGCGCGGGCGCCGGTTCCTACCATCCGCCGCTGAATTGCAATGACCGTTGATTCCGTAATTGGCACCGCAGTGAATCCGGCGTTCCGCCAAATGGCAAATAATGGGCCGTCTGCCGACTGTCAGGTTCCGGGCAGCGAACCGCAGATAGCTGCCGCTCCTCACGGCGCCACTCCTATGACGGCTGTCGACCAGCTCATGACATTCTACACCGGGCGCCTGAACGTCGGCTAAGACCGAGACCTGCCCTCCAAGAGCCTCGGATTAACGCCGACACGAAACGCCATTCACCTCGAACGGTCGCCTCGTCAGAAGCAGAAATATGTTCATCCAGATCAACCAAATGGCGCCGTTGCCAGCAATCCGGCCGCGGCTTCTTGTTTTTGACAAATTATATGTTAAAAGAGGTGGATGAAGCTCGAAGAACTCTCCGCAATTACCGGAGCGACAATCCGGCAGATCCGCTTCCTGATTTCCGAAGGGTTCGTTCCCTCGCCCGAGGGTGGACGTACCTACGCTACATATGGAGACGCGCACGTTCAAGCGATCCGTCGCTTTCAGCGCTTGAAGGGCCTAGGCTTTCCCAATGCCGCGATCCGGCTTCTTCTGGATGCGCGCGAGGGCGTGCCCGTGCCGGTGATGGACGGCCTGACACTGGTGATCGCACCCGATCTGATCGGCAGGGATGCTGACCTGGATCAGATGATCGCGCAGACCGAAACTAGACTGCGCGAGGCATTTTCAGGCGATGTACCGAAGGCGCGCAAGCGGGCAGCTGGCTGATCATTCGCGGGATCCGAGGGAAGCACGACGATGGATAAGTTGATCGATCCGCTGGTGCCCTTGTTCCGGCCATCACTCGCCCCAAGACCACCCCTGCTGCTCGACAAAACCGAGATCCGACTTCGTCTGGTTCCGCCAATTGCCCGTCTGATCGTCACGCGCACATTCACAAGTCGCGAGACCGTGCCGATCGAGGCAGTGCTGACCATGCCGCCCGCGCTGACCGGCGAAGTGGTTCACGGCGTGGAAGTCGGGATCGGCGAGCGACGATGGACAGCACAGGCACGGCCAAGGCGTCGGGCCGAAACCGCCTATGACGGCGCGGCGGTCGACGGCAACCGCGCGATCCTGTTCGAAGATTTGAAGCGCGGGTGGCGCACCTTGTCGGTGGCGGGTGTGCAGCCGGGCGAGGTGGTCTCGATGACGTATGAAAGCGTGATCGCGCTTGGTCTGACCGGAGCGACGGTACGCCTTTGCCCCGGAGTTGACCCTGATATTGCCGCTCCCGCTCTGCCTGATCATCTCACCCCACGCCAGACCAGCGAGCCTCATCCGATCATTCTGACGATCGAGGGCGCGAACGAGATCATTGTGCGGGCTGCGGGAACTGATCTGCCGCCGGTGCAACAGATCAGCAATGCGCCAATGATGCTGGATATCGTCATCCCCGCAGGCTTTGAGGGCAAGGTGACAGATTGGTCCGCGGACGATGTGCGTGCGGAAATGGCCCTGCGCATGGCGGAGCAGATCGCAGCCCTGCTTGACGGTGATAGGCCAGTCGATCGCCAGCGGGTTCGCGATCTTGCGCTCAAGGGCAATTTGCTGACCAGCGAAACCAGCCTGGTCTTCGTAGGCGCCGAAGGCGAAGCGACCGGGGTGCTGCCGGCTATGCGCAAGCTCGCACTGGTCGATGCGGTATCCTCCGATGTGCAGGCGGTTCCGTCTCAGGTACCGGCCGTCGAGCCTGCTGCGTCTCCGCTCGCGCCAGATGGCGACGTTCCCGCCCCCGGCCGGGCCCGTGGGTTCGCCGTGCGATGGCCGACCGTCGGAGCGCGACCGCCATGGCATGTCCGGCTTGGCAACTGGTGGCGCAACAGGAGACCCCCCCGGGAGGTCTCTACCGATATGTCGCACCTGGGTACGCAACTTCGCTCTGCAGCGTCGCGGGTGCTGTGGAATCAGGACGGAGTGCTGGCCTTGCGGTCGGGCGATGTCGGCCATCTGCCGGGCGAGGTCGCGACAATGGTCCGGAACGTCGCCGCGGTCGAGGACGTGCGTCAGACCGCCACGGTAATGAACCTCGCAGCGGATCATCTCGCCATCGCGCTGCTGGCACAAGCCGCTGCATCTGCTGGCGTGGCTTCGCCCGATCTGCTCGATCAGCTGTTCCCGGATCGGCTGCCGCTCCCCTTTGAGCGGTTGGCCCGGCAATTGGGAGTGAGCGGATGAGATTTACATTGTTAGGCGGAGTGCTGTTGCTCGCTGCGCCGAACTCCAATGCGGAGTCTCCAGCGCTCGCGCCATGGGGCGCCCGAAGTGGCGAGGAACTCGCGATAGACACCGCTCGCGGCCCCTGGGCGCGGCGCTGGGTGGGGCGGAGCGACGTCGGCGCTGTCATGCTCACTGTCTATCGGTCGGCGGAAGACGCGAAAAAGGTCGCCATGTTGTCTCGCGGACTGAGCGACGGGCCTGAGCATGATGACGACCTGGCAATTCTCTTGAGCTATCTTCCCCATGGATGGCGGACGTGGGTTCACGCGCTTCAGGCGACCGCTTACAACTCGGATGCACGCGGTCTGTGCGCGATTATCGGGACAGGTGAGGAGCCGCGCAGGCTCTGCATGGCAAGCCGGCCCGACAGCGCAGCCGTGGCGACCGTCATGACTTCGCTTGATCGCGATACCGCTACGGAAGCGGCGATGCTGCTGGCGCGTTATGCGGCGCGTCATCCAATGCGCGTGGCCGGTGACAACGGACCTATTGTTCTTCCTTCAACCGCCTTTCGAGCAACGCGCGTGCCTCCGGCGTGAGGCCCTGATCGGCACCAGCATTGTCGGCCGGTGACGGCGTGCCCTGCGTGCTCGACGGGTTGCCCGAATGTTCGACCAGATAGCGGTCGAGATTGCGATGACCGGTGGCCGAAGCTGACGGATCGCTGCCGGGCAATGATCCCGTCAATCCGCCGGGAGCGATCTGCCCATCATTGCCGCGCATGACATCGCCAACCATCGTGCCTTCCTTGGGCATATCGGCGCCGCTGAACCCGCGGCTGGTGACGCCCTGAACGCCTGGCTTGCAGGGGATGGGATCGGCCGGCGTGCCTTTCAGCCAATGGATCGGCCAGTCCCAGCCGGTGGTAATCCAGTCTGTAAAGCCGAAAGCCTCCCGCTCGGTCGCCTTGATCGCAAAGCAGTGACGATCGATGGCCTGCGCACGGGCACCCCAGAGCCAGCCCAAAACTAAGGCGACTAACACCAGCTTGATGACATCTTCGCGGTCAACTGAAAACTTTCCCATCATCGCCTCTTTTCTGGTCGGTTCAGCGCCCGATCGCATTCCCAGTTAAATTACTGATCTATTATGTCTTTCTTCAGCCGTTGTGGCAGCCGTTCGCGTGCGTCCGGGCTGAGCCCTTGATCCGCACCAGCGGATTGCGCATTCGCCTGATTGCCGGAATGCTCGACCAGATAGCGGGCAACATTGCTATCGCCGGTCGCCGAAGTCGATGGATCGCTACCGTGAAATGATCCGGTCAAACCGCCGGGAGCGATCTGCAAATCCTTCCCATGCAAGACACGCAAGACGGCGCCGGCTGGCGTGTTATCCTGGGGTATATCGGTACCACCCAGGCCGCCGCTGTGAAAACCCGAGCCCCCGCGTTTGCACGGGATGGGATCGGCTGGCTTGCCTTTCACCCAATGGATCGGCCAGTCCCATCCCGTCATTATCCAGTCTTTAGGACCGAAAGCCTCCCGTTCACTTTCTTCGACGACGAAACAACGGCGGTGTTCGGCCTGCTTTATGGCACCATGAAGCCAAAAAGCGAACAAAAGCGGCAATACCAGATTCAGTATCTCATCATAAGAGAAGGAAAGCCGTCTCATCATACCCTCCATTGCGGTCCGCTGCCACGCCTTGGCCTGTTCATTACACGACCGTCCTTTCTCCGGCTAAATCCCAGCATTTATCTCCGTACGTCAGGCCCGGGCTATCGCAATTCGGCAGAAGCAAGGGTGATGTGCGGGCGCCGTCTTGCCCAGACACCACCGGCCCGCTGCGGCAGCCCGCACCTGTCGCCTTTTCATCTCACTGTTTTTTCGGTGCCGAAGTCGTTGCAGATATCGCCCGGCTGAAGCCACGACGCGCTACAAGGGGGACGGAGGACGAACGGGGCCGAATTGCCCCCGCGCGTGGGGGCGACCTGTCGGTTACGCCGCACCGCCGCCGCACGCCGCTCATAATCGGCGACTTCATCACCGAACAGGGCACGACAATCCCGCACACCGCTTTGCGCCACATCATAGCACACGTCGCCCCGGCGATTACCTGCCATGGGACGCGTTAACACCCACCAGAGGCCTGCTGCGTCTCCATCGCCCCACCAGCGCAGGACAGCGGGGCCATCTTCCCGGCTCCCGCCGGCAAGCGACGGCAGAGCCATGGCGTCGGCCGGGATTGCCTTCGTCGTTCCGGTCACGTCGCCCGCATAGGTCTTGCCTGTCGGTAATTGCCCGGCCGCCGCGTCGAAGAGCATGACCATCGTGATGTTCTTCGCGGGCGAATAGAAGCTCGGCACCACTACCGGGCTGGAGAAGTCGCCGTCATGCGGCCGGAGCTCCAATGCGCGCAGTTCGGCGTCCGGCGACCAGGCCCTGGCGACGGTCATGGCGAGTGTGACGTTGGAGGCCGCATCCTTGCCCGCACTGTTCGCCGCGTTGGCCATCGCATCGACCTGCTTCCTGGCATTCGGTCCGATGGGTCGGAACCACAGGATCTTCTGCTGCATCATTGCGACCATGCCGCCGCCCGTCACCGGGAGCCACTGACCCTCGTCGTTCCATCCCTGACCTGAGACGAAGCGCAGACCAGCGTCGCTCGCTGACATCTGTCCGCGGTCGATATGAAAGGCATAATCATCATCGGCGACACCATCGCGTACGATCGCGACATAGCTGCCGTCCGGCGCCACGCGCAGCCCGATCACGCCGGCCGACTTTTCCACATTGGGCTGGAAGATCGCAACCGACCATGTGCCGCAGAAATGGCCGATGCCCGAGCGGTCACCGGCATCCGCCGGGCGCGCCACGCCACGGCGCATGCGATCGACCCAGAAATCAAAGCTGCGCCAGCGCGGGTCATCGCTGGCGATCGTCCCTGCGGTCGCGGGAGGGATAACGCAGTCGCCTGCCTGCTCCAGCTTTTCATCAGATTGTGAGCGCTGCTGCGCCACAGCTGGCGTGGTGGCATTGGCGACTTCATGTCCGTCCTTTGCGGCATCGCAGCCGCTGACCATGAGCGCGAGAAGCAGCGTTGCCGTTACCGAAACCCCGAATCGCGCCATGATCGATCCCCTTCAGATGAGGACGATTTATCAAGGCATGTTTCTTTTGACAATATATATGTTATAAGAGCATCGAGTTTGCCGAACCATTTTGTGGGACGGAAGGACATGCGCCGTGAAGGACGACGAGGAACTGCCAATCGACCCTACGAAGCTCTACTTCGTGCGGATCGTCGAGACCCGCGCGGCCGTGGGCCTGTTCTGGTCGGGGTGGCACGGGCTGCAACTGCTGATCCCGCGCCACATTGATCAAAGGCGCTGCGAAGTGGCGGAGATTGAGCCGCTGGCTGGCATGCTGTTCGTGGATGGGTCGGATTTTCGCCAGCAGGCCGTTGCGGAAGGCTATGAGCACCGCTGCGCAATGACGGACGGTCTTGCTCAGCAACTCTTCGACGACGATGGCAGAGTGTTTGGATTGCCTCTGACGTTCGAGCCGCTCTGTCGGGCGTTCGGCCTTGGGGAAGATACTGCGACATAGGATGACAACCGGCTTCGCGCCGAGCGGTATGCCCTTTGGGTCGGCGTGGCGCGGCGAATTGGCGCTGGCTGCCATGAGTAGGCGGCGCTCGGTTTCTAACTTCCGTTGAGCGTTGCTCAGGAGCCGGGGTTAATGATCATGACGCTGACGGAGACCAGCAGAAACGCCGGAATGAAATTGGCGACGGCGATCGCCGATGCGCATGTTCTCGCGCCACGCGCCCGAACGATGCCGACAGCAGCAATGAAGCAAAGAAGCGCCATGGCCGCATACTGGCCGAATATCATCCGTTCCCGGATGTGCGTGCCGACCGCATGATGGTCTATCACGAAAGGACCCAAGAGAATCGCAAAACCCCACGGTACGATCATGAACAATAGGGCACGCAGACGACGCCGTACCTCGGGTACCCTCGGAAAGGAGCGGACGACGATCACAACGGAACCGATCCACGCGAGAAGCAGGACCCAGATGAGCATAGGGAGTTGTCGCCTTCCTGTCCTCGGGGAGTGCTCCACATTCCCGTCTCGTTAAAGACTTTAGTGCACCGGAGGATCGCGAAGAATGTTGGGCTCTGAACAAGGATTTTACGTCCGGAAGCGTTGAAACAACCTGATCATTCGGTCGATTGGATCCTGCTTGAAGACCTCATCGGTATCGTTTTGCCGCGGATAGGTTGTTACCAGCAGCAGAGGAATGTCCGCTACACTGGCCGAGCATGTCGCCTGGCGGCTTTCAGCCACCGGCCGGGCCATGCAGAAGGCCAGGAGATTTTCCTGCCCACCAAAGCTGGTGCTGGCCGATGATCCGGTCGGCAAGCCAACGATATCCATCGTTTCGTCCAAAATCCTCTTTCCGCCCTCAGCATCGGGCTTGCCCGGCCTCGCGATTGGCTTCTTGAGATAATAGACAGTGACTGGCGGGTCGCCCGCGAAGGATATGGTCGCACGGCCCACATAGCTGGCGCCGGCTGGCGGATCGATATTCACTTCATATTGCGTCACGCGGCTTGCGCCTGCCCCGCTACCGATGGGCGGCAGGATGCTGGCGAGCATGTTGGCGGCCTGCTGACGTGCCGGCGTAGGCGGGGGCGCGTGAGGGGGCGCAGCCCCCCCTGGAAGCTGCAGCGCTTCCTGCGCAACGTCATTGACGCGCTCATTGGTGGGCTTTTCCTTGTCCAGCTCGGCGATAACGGCTCGCCAGCCCGGCAAACTCGTCTTGGATGAGCCGAACTTTAGCTCTTGCGACCCCACGTTCTCGCTTTCGGCAGCCTGCCGATTCTGCTCGGGCGCGCGGCCGCAAGCTCCCAGAGCGATAACCGCGCACATCGTGATCACATGTCGTTTCATCCGAGCCTCCCGATTCCAGGAGGCCCTTTTTACACATCTGTTGTCATAAGAAAAGTGGCAAACTGTCTGAGCTGCAGAAGCCTCGGCCCTAAAACGCGCTAATTCTGAGGCTACCGACGGAATTCGCCCAAATTTCTCGTACTGGGCTGGCAGCGAGATTTGCGAGAAATGTCCGGTTTCGTCGGGAACCGTCGTTGGCGGATGCCATCTAGAATGACCGGTATGTCCCAATGTCAGCCGTTCGGACACTGCTCCGGTCACGATGAACCAATGGCAGGTTTCGGGATCGGCCGCATGATCGCTGAATGGCGACAATTGAGGCGCAATGCGGCCGTTCACTTGTGTCCTGGCCCGCGTGGAGTTCCGTCAGCTCACGGGGAGGTCCTTGCCCCGAGCGGAGGATTCGCCGAGAAAAGGTCAAAGACCTTCGTGAATCTTACGAATAGCCGGTGGAATAGCCCGTCGCTGTCGGCGAGCCATCGGACCAACTCTGCAGCCACGCCTCCGCATCGACCAGGGCCAGCAGGCGCATCACCAGCTCGCCCGACGGCGCCGGGTTCCTGATCGCTGCCTCGACCGCGGTCCGGTCGAGGATGCCCTGGCCGGCGAGTTCGCCCTCGAGCAGCAGTGCGCTTACAAGCGCGCGGTTGCGATCGAACAGGCGCGCGCAGAAGCCGTCGAAGGCGCCCTTCGAGCGCCGCTCGATCACGCATGTCGGCAGGCGATCGGCGAAGGCGCGGCGCGCGAGCGCACGGTTCTCGCCGCCCTCGCACCAGCGCCAGCTCGGCACCGCAAGGCAGAATTCGACGATCGGCTGCGACAGGAGCGGGAACAGGACCGGCGCGAACGAGGCTCGGCCGTGACCCTCGAGGTGATTGGAGAGCGTGCCGATCGCCCGCACATGCGCGGCCTTGCCCGGCATCGAGCGGTTGCCGCACGCCTCCGCGCTGTGCGGGACGGCTGCCAATCCGCGCGCCTCGGGCGCAAGCAGCCTGGTATCACTCCGATCCGTCCCGACCTGACGGCGCGCCACGATCCGGCGGACGAACCGGGCCAACGCTTCCCACGAGGTGGCGTGGCTGACCCGCGCGATGTCGTCGAGCGTGCGGATCACCGCGAAGCGGGGGCCTTCACTCCACAGCCTGTCGATGGCCGGCGCGATCGACTGGCGATAGCCGAACAGATCGTCGCCCCCGCCGCCGCTGGCGAACGCGTCCGCACCGATGGCGCCGGCATGCGCGCGACTCAGCCCATCGGCCGCCTGTGTGAACGCGCGGGCATTGGGACGCGGCAGGTCGCACGCATGCGATCGGGTGAGGTCGACATCCTCGACTTGCGGATGGGTGATCTCCAGCGGAAGTCCGAGCGAATCGGCGATCGCCCGCGCATAGCCGAGTTCGGTCGGATCGCCCGGTCCGGCCGCGAAGGTGATCAGGTGCGGCGCTTCCGCGCGGCGCGCGAGGGCCGCAGCGACGACCGCGGAATCGAGCCCGCCCGAGATTTCGATGAGCGGCCGCCGGTAGACGCCGGCCCAGGCCGCCATGCAACGGTCGATCGTCTCGGCGAGCGCCTCGGTGGACAAGTCCTGCCCCGGTGCAGGCCGCGCAAAGTCCCAAGCGTCCCACACCCGACGACGCACTAGGCCTCGGGGGCCGACGGAGACCACCGTCCCGGGCAGCACTTCCTCGACTCCCGCAAGTGCCGTCTGCTCGCCCCGCCAGTCATGGCTTACCAGCGAAGCGGCCACGATACGCCAGTCGATCGATGGTGTGAGCAAGCCGTGCGCGAACAGGAGCCGTGGCGCATCGGTGACAAGCCAGACCGATCCGGACCGCGCCATATAGCAGGGCGCCATGGCCGAAGGATCGCGGAGCAGCTCGATGCCATCCGCCGCCAGCCGGACCGCGACATAGGCACCCCAATGGCGCCGCACGAACGCGGTGCCGTCGTCGTCCGGAGACCAGGAGGCGGTGTCGGACTCGGGATCGGCCGTGCGTGTGAACAGGTGGCCGAGAAGGATGCCGTCCCCGAGGGGGCGGACCGTTACCGCGCCGCCTGCGAGCAGCGTGAGCCCGGCATCCGTGCGCGCGCGCCGGAGCGCGCCCGAGCGCGTCAAGGCGGCCGCCACCGCTTCGACCTTGTCGGCGTTGCCGCCCGTGCCGACGAGGAGGCACCAGGAACGCATCAGCCGAGATGAAGGATCGGCGCATAGCGCCCGATCGTGTCAGGTGGATCACCGAGCAGCGCGTGTCGCGTCTGAACCCAGCAATGCGCGCCGAACGGATAGGCGGTGACGCCGAACACCAGTTGCACCGCCTCGAGGTCCTCTCCGAGCCAGTCGACCAGCGCCAGCGAGTCGAGCAGACAGACGCGTCGCACCGGGGCGAGATGCCGCACCGCGTGGTATACGGCGGCCTTGACGGCAGTCGCCTGACGATCGGCAACCCTGCCCGCAGGGCGCTCAAGCCCGGACCGGCGGTGCTCGAGATTGATGTGAAGTGGCATTTTGCGGAGCATGCGCTTGGCCCGGATGACCGCAGTGGCGACGCCGAGCGCCTCGCCCAGGCTAGGCCGCACGCGCGGAAGGTTTGTTCCGGGAACGTCGCTGGGAACGGTGAGCGAGATCGGGTGGGCTCGACACTGCTCTTCACCCTCGAAACCTAATCGTGCCGCGAGGGCCGCAAGGCACGCCTCCGGCATCGGCCCGGCCGGCCCGCCGAGCCATTCGACAAACATCGCGTTGAGCGGCGGCGGCAGCATGATGTAGCGATCGCGCGCGATGTCGAGGAACACCGCTCTTCCGGCGGAGAGCGCGACGGTCACGTCCGCGTTGAGGCGCCAGTAGGTGGCCATGGCCGGACGTACCGGCGCCCGGATGGGCGCCGGCATCGCGCTTCAATCGTCGGACAGACCGGTCTGCGGGATTTCCCGCACGAAGTCGGGCATCTGGCCCTCGCCGCCGAGCGTCTCCTCGCTCGCCACGCCGAGATCGATCACGTCATCTTCGTAGGTCATAACGCCATTCCTTCCACTGTGGATGCGCGGCACGACGCCGACGCCCGGGTGGACGCCGGCGCCTGTCATGTCACTCGTCGGAGAGACCGGTCTCCGGAATCTCACGGACGAGATCCGGCAGCTTGCCGTCGCCGCCGAGCGTCTCTTCGCTGGCGACACCGAGATCGATCACATCGTCTTCGTAAACCATGATGCCACTCTCCTTCTCGCTGCGGACGTGCAGCGTCGCGCAGGATAGGAAAGGCGATGGATGATCCGAATTGAATACGGTTTTGATTCTCCGATTATTCGGCCCGAGAATCCTCCATACGATAGAGCTGACGCAGGATGGCCGCGGCCGACCGGATACGACGCCGATGGTAGCGCGCCAGCAGCGGCCGGAGCCCGGCGCTGTCGCGGCGCCCAGCCGCCCCTGCGATCTCGTCGAGTTCCGTGTCGATCTCGGCCAGCACCGCGGACTCCGCCACGCGTGCGACATGGAGCCGGTCATTCATTCGCGCGATCGCCCGGGCATGCTCGACGTTCGGCGACCAACGAGCGATGCCGACGAACAGCGTCGCTGCTCGGACAGCCTGGTTGCCGGTTTCTCCGCCAAGCGGCATGCCCGCGGTCTGGGCGCTTGGCCTGCGAAGCGCAACACCGAGGATCTCGGCGTTCCAGGCATAGCGGTCCTTGAGTGCCGGCTCGTCGATTAGCGGCATATGGAAGCCTTCGCCGGTGCCGGTCTCGACCAGGTCTTCGCCGACGAGCATGTTGAGGCCGGCTCGTACCGGTGTCACGCTGCTTCCGAGCCGGTCGGCGAGCACGGCCGGATCGAGCCGTGCGCCCGGCCGAAACGCGCCGCGCAGAACGTGCGCTTTGACTGCCTCGTAGATGCGCTCGGCGGTGGGGCCGGCGGCATTCATGTCGCCTGGCTCGCGGCATAGGCTTCGACCATGGCCGCCTGATCGGGCCTGAGGGCGTCGATGGCGGCCAGAGGCTCGACCGCTCGCCCGTCGAGCAGCACGGACGGGCACTGACCTTCATAGTTGCCGAGGTTGGGGCGATGCTGACGGTAGCCGACGAGCGCAGCGAGTTCCGGCGGAAAGCTGCGCGCGACCTCGGGCGGATAGGCGAGCCATTGGTTCTCGTAGGGCTTGAGCCAGCCGAGCGAATAGCCGACGACGATGCCGCAGCGCACCTCGCCGGTGCGGTTCGCGCCAGCGCCATGCAGGGTCGAGCCGAGGAACAGGAGAGCGTCGCCCGGCGCCATTTCGGCGGCGAGCGGCGCGCTCGGCGGTTCGGGAGCGAGCGCGTTCACCCCATGGCTGTCCGGCCAGACCATCGTTGCCCCGTTGGCGGCGGTGAAGCGGGTGAGCGGCCAGATCACGTTGACCAGATATTCGGCCTCGCCGGCGGGCGCGCGCCACATATCCTGGTCGCGGTGCGGCATCTGTGCGGGCGCGCCGGGATGGATGGCGATTGCCTGCGCGACGTTGAGCTGGATCCGGTCGCACCAGGGCGAGAGCAGCGCCTCGACGGTGGCGAGGATACTCGCGTGCCGAACGAGCGCCACGGCCTGCGGCGAGCGGATGAGGAGCCGCCCGAACCGCTTGGTCGTGGTGCCGTAGAAGGCGCCTTCGCAGAAGGGCGTGCGCGCAAAATCCCCGGACAGGTCCCGGTCGAGCGCCGCGATGGTCGCCGGCGGCAGCGCGCCGCGGACGATGCAATAGCCGCGCTCGCGCAGCTCGGCAGAATGGTCCTCGACGACGGAATGCGTCATGGTCTCGATCATCGTACCTCTCCCTTCACGCGGCCACGCGCGCGGCGGCATGGAGGTCGATCGACGGCACGATGCCGGCCGCGGCGAGCTGCGCCAGCGTGTGGGCGTCGATCTCGATGCGGAGCGCGACGAGCATCGTCCCACTGATCAGCTGCGGCAGACCGAGCGGCCGACAGCGCCAACCGAAGGCGAGGATCTGCTGGAACCACGGCATCTCGGCGATCGCCGTGTATGCCGTGATCCCATTTGCGAGCGCATGCTCGGCGAGCGCTGTCACCAGCGTATCGCGCGCCGCCCGACGTTCACGCGCCGTGAGGCCGCGATCGAGACAGAAGCGGGTGATCTCGAAGACGTCGGGTGCCTGCGGCGGCGCTTCCTCGCACAGCTCGGCGTAGAAGCTGTCGAGGATGTGCGGCCTCGTCGTCGGCAGCAGCCGCGCCGAGGCGAGATGGCCGCCTTCGCCGTCGGCGAGCACCAGATAGGTCGCATGAATGTCGTCGAATTGGTCGACCTCGTAGGTGCCGTCGATCACCGGCACGTCCCATTTGAGCAGGTCGACGAATACGGACTTCCTGGCCGCGAACATCGCGCGAAGCACGCCGTCCGAGATCGGGCGCGCGGCCGTTTGCATGACATGAATCATGTCTGGGCTCCCTTGGCTTTCGATCGGCCAAGGGTCTGCCGGGACGGCTGCGCCCGCTATTCCCGGAAAGGGTAATATCAGCGGCGGAAGATATCGGTGAAAGTGAGCGTTCCGTCGAACAGCGCCCGGATCGCCAGCAATGTCCGCTTGCTTACCCCGTATCGTGCGCAGGCCATCTTGATATGCCGGGCGACCGTCTCTTCGGTCACGCCGAGGATGCGGCTGACCTCCCAGTCGGTCTTGCCGCGCGCCGCCCAGAGCAGGCAATCGCGCTGGCGGTCGGTGAGCGCGGGCGGCGGCGGCTTGGAGAGATGCCCGCGATCGGACCAGAGCCGGCGCGCGCCCTCGAACGCGAAGGCGCCGGCAAGCTGAGCCATCGGCAGCAGGTCGACGACGATTGGGCGGCCGGCTTCGCTCGCGAACGAGCAGGAGCCGCGCGCCTCACCAGGGACATGGGCCGGAACGGTGAAACCGTCGCCGATCCCTTCCTCGCGGCCCATCGCAAGCACACGCCGGTCCTCGGCGGTGAGCGGGATCATCTCGGACATGCGCGACCAGCAGAAGCCGACGCTCGTCACATGGCTCGCGCGGTGTACCGGATCGGACACGCCGAGCGCGTTGCGGTCGTAATAGTCGGCCCATCGGTCCGGATAATTGTGAAGCCGGATCGCCGTGCCCTCGGCGGCGAGCACGTCAACATGGTGCGTCAGCGCGAAATACTGGAAGCCGAGCTCGTCGGTCACCGACTGCATCGCAGCGGTAAGATCGTCAACGGTCCTCACTTCCTCGACGATGCGGATGAACTGCATCGCCATCACGTGCATGCCCATCGGGCAGCGACACGGTCCCAGGCGGCGTCTCAAGCCACCGCATATCCCGAGACCGCCCTTTCCCTTGTACTCGGGCTGGAAGACGGGGCCTCACGCCGTCCTCCGGCGACTCTTGCGATTGCAAGCCATTATCATGAAGAGTTCACACGAAGAAGATGCCTTGAACAACGAAGCTGCCCGAGGCGCAAGCAGGTCCTGCGCCGCCGGCAATCGCTGTCCTCAAGTCGCCGGACCCGTGCTGCAGAGTTGCCTGCACGCGCATGACCGGCGATGCGCAAGACGATGGCCCGGAACGGTGGCGCGATGGCCGGCGCTATTCTGGCCTTCGCGGAATAGATCGCGCCGGGCTCATGTGGGAATGGCTGCGCCGCGATCCCAGCTACATCGCCTGGTACGCGCGGGCGAGCGACGCGACGCGCGGCCACGCCGAGACGGGGATCGAGCCGATCCAGTGGGGGCTTCACTTTCGCCGAGGATCCGGACCGCGCAGCGCCCGAGGCCCGGATCATCTGGCATGCCGATCTTGACCCCGGCACGCTGCGCGTCATCGCCGTGCCGTCCGATCCCGCGGACCCCGACAGCATCCACACCGACCGACTGGCGCCCTGGCTGGCGCTCGCGACCGATAGCAATGGGCGCGAGCATGCCGTGCTGTCGGACGGCTGGCATCGGATCCGCATCGATGTCGAGGAAGGCAGCATCGCGCGGGAGGAAGCCGTGCTGCTCCAGTACAGGCTGCTCGGCATCGCCTCAGCGGAACCCAAGATCCTGCCGCTCAGGCGCTTCCTCGAGCTCTGCCGCCGCGGCCGCTTCGCGCGATCGCTGTTCCCGCGCGACCCGCGGATCGAGCGTTGGCTGACGGTGCTGCGCGTTCACGACGCGCTCGCCGCAGGCGCCAGCCAGCGCGAGATCGGCGCCGCTTTGTTCGGCGAGGACCGCATCGTGCTCGACTGGAACGACGACCGCGATTCGCTGCGCTCGCGCGTCCGCCGCCTCGTGCGCGATGCACGCGCCATGGCGCGGGGCGGCTATCGCCACCTTCTCCACCGTCGGTCTGAGCGACCAGGTCGACAAGGCTGAGCCCTGTTCTCCGGATTATTCCGAGGAGTCCGGCGCCTCGCGCGCGTGCCGCGCGCGACCGCGCTCTACGGCTCGGGCGCGGGGCCCTCGCCGCCGAGCCCCGCGAGCGGGTCTCGGCCTTGCGGTGACGATCGCTGGCGCGTGAAGCGGTCGCCGCGCTGCGGCGCGGCGGCGCTCTCGGTGGCCTCTCCCGGATGCGCGGGAGTGGGCGGCGCTCCCTCCTAGGCGCGGACGCGGCGGCGGCAAGCCGGCCGTGCGGCCGGCTCCTCCATTCCCATTGCGGCCCTTCGGGTGCCGCCGCCGCTCGGGCCCGCGCCTTCCCGGTCGCCTCTCGCCGCCCACCCCCGCTTTCCGGGGAGGCCATGCGGTTTTGGGGCGGGAAAGGAGGCGAGGACAATGCCAGCAACCCCCACCCATCGCGCCCGGCGCAAGCCGCGGGCCGGAGCCGAGCGACAGACCAACGCGCATCCCGAACCCCGCGCCAGCCTCTACGACGAGGTCACCCGCCGGATCGTCGCCGAGCTGGAGGCGGGGCGCTTCCCTTGGGTCCAGCCTTGGGGCGCTGCCGAAGCGGCGGGCCTCGCGCCCGGCCTGCCGCGCAACGCGCTGACCGGCCGAACCTATTCGGGGATCAACGTGCTGATCCTGTGGGGCGCGGTCATCGAGCACGGCTTTCCCAGCCAAGGCTGGCTGACCTTCAAGCAGGCGCTGGAGGCGGGCGGCAACGTCCGCAAGGGCGAGCGCGGAACCACCGTCGTCTATGCCGACCGCTTCACCCCCGAAGCCGAGAAGGAGCGCGCGCGAGAGACCGGCGAGGACGCCAAGGCCATTCCCTTCCTCAAGCGCTTCACCGTGTTCAACGTGGCCCAATGCGAGGGCCTTCGCCCGGGCCTTGCGCCCGAGCCGGTGCCGCTCCCCGAACGCGAGATCGTCCCCGTCGCAGAAGAGGTGATCCAAGCCAGTGGCGTCGATTTCCGCATCGGCGGATCGCGCGCCTTCTATGTGCCGGGCGAGGACTATGTGCAGGTTCCGCCGCAGCCCGCCTTCTTCGAGCAGATCAATTACTACCGCACCTGCTTGCACGAGCTGACCCACGCGACTGGTCATCCCTCGCGGCTCGCGCGCAACCAGTCCGGCGGGTTCGGCAGCAGGGACTATGCCCGCGAGGAATTGGTCGCCGAGATGGGCGCGGCTTTCCTCTGCGCAAGCATCGGCATCGTGCCGACCGTCCGCCACGCCGACTATCTGGCGGGCTGGCTCGACGTGCTGCGCGAGGACAATCGCGCGATCTTCCGCGCCGCCGGCCAAGCCAGCAAGGCCGCCGACTGGCTGCTCGCCCGGCATCGCGAGGCGCAGGAAGGGAGGCTGGCGGCATGATCCTCCTCACCCCCGACCTGCGCTTCGCGCTGCGCGCCAACGACATCAGCCGCCGCGCCGCCGCGCAGGGCGGCACGCCCGAACCGGACCCGGCCCCGGTGGTCAAGCTGTTCAACCCGCTGGGCGCGGCGACATGGCTCGCGACCGAACTCGATGAGGACGACGACACGCTGTTCGGCTTGGCCGACCTCGGCTTCGGATGCCCCGAACTCGGCCATTTCAGCCTGTCCGAGATCGCCTCGCTGCGCCTGCCTTTCGGGCTCGGTATCGAGCGCGACATCGGCTTTGCGACGACCGTGAGCCTGTCGGTCTGGACCGACACCGCGCGCCGGGTCGGTTCGGTCATCCAAGCCCAATTGATCATCCGGCGCATCGAGTCCGCGCCGGTCCCCGAGATTCCGACCGATCCCAGCCAAGGGAAAGGCGGATGACGCGCGGCGCGTTTCGCCGCTTTCGCAAAGCCGGTCCGCCAACCCCGGAAAGAGCGACGGACCAGCACTCACAAGGAGTGACGACATGAAACTCGACTTCATCCCGCTCGACAAGCTGTTCGTCGACAAGGCGAACATGCGCTACGCTCGCAAGGCGCCGGACGTGAGCGATATCCTGCCCACCGTGCGCAGGCGCGGCGTCATCCAGACCCTGCTGGTCAAACCCGCCAACGACGCGGGCCTGTTCGGCATCGTCGCCGGTTGCCGCCGCTTCCACGCCGCGTTGCAGGTCGCCGAGGAGCGCCGCGCGACCGGCGAGATCGACCCCGATGCGCTCGCGCTTCCCTGTGGCATCCTTGACGACGGCGACGATGCCGCCGCCATCGAGGCGTCGATGATCGAAAACCTCGCACGGCTCGATCCCGACGAGGTCACCCAATGGGAGACCTTCACCCGGCTGGTGAAGGAGGGCCGCACGATCGACGACATCGCGCTCACCTTCGGCCTTCCCGAGCTGACCGTGCGCCGCGTGCTCGCGCTCGGCAACCTGCTCCCGCGCATCCGTCAGATGTACGCGCGCGAGGAGATCGACCGCGTGACCGTCCGCCACCTGACGCTCGCCAGCAAGAGCCAGCAGCGCGCATGGCTGGCGCTCGCCGACGATGCCGACTCCTATCTCCCGACCGGCCATCAACTCAAAGCATGGCTGTTCGGCGGGCAGTCGATTGCGGTGCGGCATGCCTTGTTCGACGTCGCGGCGAGCGGGCTCGCCGTCATCGCCGATCTGTTCGGCGAGGACAGCTATTTCGCCGACGCCGACGCCTTCTGGCGCGCGCAGGACGAAGCCGTCGCGGCGCGCCGCGCCGCCTATCTGGAAGCCGGATGGGCGGATGCGGTGATCGTGCCGCCGTCCGAGCATTTCCATGGCTGGGAATATGAGAAGGCCGCCAAGCGCAAGGGCGGGCGGGTCTATATCGACGTGCGCACCAGCGGCGAGGTGGTGTTCCACGAAGGCTATCTCT
This sequence comes from Sphingomonas sp. CCH9-F2, assembly GCF_001556735.1. Classification (NCBI taxonomy): domain Bacteria; kingdom Pseudomonadati; phylum Pseudomonadota; class Alphaproteobacteria; order Sphingomonadales; family Sphingomonadaceae; genus Sphingomonas; species Sphingomonas sp. CCH9-F2. The sequence continues at coordinate 23,342 of NZ_LSJO01000311.1, forward strand.
CGCGCAGGGAAGCGCGCCGCGCCGCGGCTTCGGACGGCGATGCGGCGGTCCAGCCCAAGCCGCCCCGGCCCGAGGTCAGCGGCCCGATGCAGGTCTATATCGACCTTCATCGCCACGCCGCCGTGCGCGCCGCGCTGCTCGGGCATCCGCGCGTGGCGCTCCGGCTGATGGTCGCGCACGCCATCGCCGGCTCGCACCTGTGGAGCGTGCGCGCCGAGCCGCAATCGGCGCGCAATGACGAGACCTGCGAAAGCGTCGAGACCGCGCATGGCGAAACGCTGTTCGACGAGCGCCGCCGCGCGGTGCTTGGCGCTCTCGGCTTCTCGCCCGACGAGCCGACCGTGGTCGAGGGCCGTGTGGAAGGCGCGGAGGGCGACGCGCTCGCCGCGCTGTTCTGGCGGCTGCTCGACCTGCCCGACGCGGCGCTCATGGACGTGATCGCGATGGTGATGGGCGAAAGCCTCGCGGCGGGAAGCCCGGCAGTCGAGGCGGTCGGGCTCCATATCGGCCTCGACATGGCCGACTGGTGGCAGGCCGATGCCGCCTTCTTCGAACTGGTCCGCGACCGCGAGGTGCTGACCGCCCTCGTCGCCGAGGTCGGCGGCGAAGCCGTCGCCGCCGCCAATGCGCGCGAGAAGGGCAAGACCCTGAAACGCATCGTCGCCGACCATCTGGAAGGCGCTGGCGGAAGGACCAAGGTCGAACGCTGGGTGCCGCGATGGATGGCGTTCCCGCCCGCCGCTTACACCGCGCGCGGCGGCGTCGGCACCGTGCGCGCCCATGCGCTCGCCGAGGCGGCGCGCCTACCCGTCGTGCCGCCCGAACCGCCCGCAGGGTCTGTCGCTCTCGCCCGGTCGAACCCCGATCCGGCACCCGCGCCGCAGGCGGCCGAGCCGGTCCCGCTCGCGGCCTGAGCCTTGCAAGGCGGGGCGGTT
>NZ_LSJO01000312.1:0-677 GCF_001556735.1 Sphingomonas sp. CCH9-F2
AGGCGGAGCAGCCCGGCGGCCTCCGCACGCGCCCATTGCTCCGCGGTCCAGGAGGCGCGCTGCGTCGGATCGAGATCGGCGACCGGCACCTCGTCCGCGGTGGCATGGCCGGTCCTCGCTAGGCGATCGGCGGCGGCGAGCGCGAACAGCGGCGCCAGATCGTGCGCGGGCGCGGTATCCTCCCCCGCGGCGTCGAGCAGATCGCCCAGCCCGACGCTGCGCCGCGCGATGAACAGCCCGGCCTGCGCCGGCCCGCCGTCCCGATCGACCAGATCGAGGAAGGCGTCGAATTCCTGCGCCACCAGCCGCGCGGCGCGCACATCGGCGTCGGGCGCGCTTTCCACCTGCCGGTCGAGCCGCGCGAGCAGCGTCATCGCGAGGCGATTATCATGGCGGTGGCGCGTGACGGTGACGCCGTCGGCGCGGGTATAGGTATCGACCTGGCCATGGAGCGCGCGGACCATCAGCGTGTCCGCGACCACATCGCGCGCGACCAGCGTCGCCGCGCGCCACCCGAGCGCGAAGGCCGCGCCCTTCGCCGAGCGGCGGAAGGCGTAGGCGGAGGTGGCCGACAGCCCGACCTGCGCGCAGGCGGCATCGACGCCATGCCCCTCGGCGATCGCCGCGAGGAAGAGGCGCTGGTTGGCGGCGGACCAGCCGTCGGTGCGGCGGGAGGG
>NZ_LSJO01000313.1:0-3239 GCF_001556735.1 Sphingomonas sp. CCH9-F2
GCCCGCCGCGATTGTGGCGGTTGAAGGAGGATATCCTCGGCCTGGGGCTGTTGCAGGTAGTAGCGTGCGGCATCGCGATCGCCGCGATCCTGGCGGTGGCGGCGCATTTCTCGCTCGCCGCCGCGCTGGCGGTGGGGATGCCGCTGGCGCTGTCCTCGACCGCGCAGGTGCTGCCGATGCTGCAATCGTCGGGACGGCTGCGCACGCCGTTCGGGGAGCGCGCCTTCTCGATCCTGCTGTTCCAGGACCTGTCGATCATCCCGATGATCACGATCATCACCGCGATGAGCCGCAATCCCGCCGACATGGGCGGTCCCCCGGGCTGGGTGCTGGTGGTGTATACCGTGCTGGCGATCACCGGGCTGGTCGCGGCGGGGCGGTTCGTGCTGCGCCCGCTCTTCAGGCTGATCGGCAACCTGGGCGAGCGCGAGATGTTCGTGTTCGCGGCGCTGTTCACCGTCATCGCGGCGGCGGCGTTGATGCAGTCGCTGGGGCTGTCGACCGCACTGGGCGCGTTCGTGGCGGGCGTGATGCTGGCGGACAGCCCGTACCGGCATGAACTGGAAACCGATGTCGAGCCGTTCCGCTCGATCCTGCTCGGGCTGTTCTTCCTGTCGGTCGGCATGATGCTGAACCTAGAGGCGATCGCCGAGCGGCCGCTGTTCGTCGTCGCGATGGCCGCGGCGCTGATCGCGACCAAGACGGTGATCGTCACCGTGCTGGGCCTCGTCTTCCGCATGAAGTGGCGGCCGGCGCTGGCGCTGGGGCTGCTGCTGAGCCAGGGGGGCGAATTCGGCTTCGTCCTGCTCGGGCAGGCGCAGAACGCCTATCTGATCGCGCCGGAGGCGGCGAGCCTGTTCGGCGCGATCATCACGCTGTCGATGGCGACCACGCCGTTCCTGATGGCCGCGACCCGCGCGTTCCGCGAACAGCCGCTGGCCAGCGACGACGCGCGCGACGGACCGACCGCCGATGGCGCCAATGCGGTGATCGTCGGCTATGGCCGGTTCGGGCAGACGGTGGGCCAGATGCTGCTGGCGCAGGACATCCCCGTCACGCTGATCGACACCGATATCGAGATGATCGATATCGCCGCGGAATTCGGGTCGAAGGTCTATTACGGCGACGGCACGCGCATCGACCTGCTGCGGCAGGCGGGCGCGGCCGAGGCGGAACTGATCCTGTTCTGCATGGACGGCGATCAGCTGGACGCGACCACGGTCGAGGCGATCCATGAAGCGTTCCCGAAGGCCGCGCTGTACGTTCGCGCGTTCGATCGCCGCGCGCTGGTGAAGCTGAAGGGCGGGCCGACGCGCTATGTCGTGCGCGAGGTGCTGGAATCGGCGATCCGCATGGCGCGGCTGGCGATGCGCGACCTGGGCGTGTCGGCCGCCGATATCGACCGGGCGGAGGACATGTACCGCGCGCGCGACAAGGAACGGCTGCGTATCCAGATCGAGGCGGGCGACCTGCGCGCCGCGCGGGCGCAGGTAGCAGCGGAACAGCCGTGGGGCGGAGGAGGCGCGCAATGAACCTGGTGCTGGTGCTGGCAGCACTGTCGGGCGCGATGGCGGTGGGCGCGGGGGCGTTCGGCGCGCATGGCGCCAGCGGCGCGGCGGTCGAGTGGCTGAAGACCGGCGGACACTATCAACTGGTCCACGCGGTCGCGGCGATCGTCGCGCTGCGGATGGAGCTGCGCGGGCCGGCGTGGCTGTTCGTCGCGGGCGCCGGCATCTTCGCGGGCACGCTGTACCTGATGGCGCTGGGGCTGCCGCGCTGGCTTGGCGCGATCACGCCGATCGGTGGCACGCTGCTGATCGCCGGATGGCTGTGGCTGGCGGTAGCGGCGCTGCGCGGCTGAGGTCAGCGCACCGACACCGCCGGCTGCGCGTCGTCCGCCTCCACCCCCTTCGGATCGCGGATCGACGGGCGCAGCCGCGCCAGGCTGCATAGCCCCGCGACCAGCGCCAGACCAGCCGACACCAGCGGCGGCACATTGCCCGCGCCGACGCCGAGCGCGAGCAGCGCGGCGACCAGCGTCGCCCCCGTCGTCTGCCCGACCAGCCGCACCGTGCTGACGAGGCCCCCGGCTGCCGCCGCCCGCTCGCGCGGGGCCGAGCCGATGATGAGCCGCGCATTGGGCGGCAGGAACGTGCCGAAGCCCGACCCGCACAGCGCCATCCGCCACGCGATGTCGAAATAGCTGGGGTCCGCGGGCATGAATGCGATCAGCAGCAGCGCGACGAACGAGATCGCCATGCCGATCCCGCCGAGCAGCCCCGCGGGTATCCGGTCCGACAGCCAGCCGGTCAGCGGCGCGACGATCATGTTGGTCAACGGCCACGGCGCGATCGCGGCGCCCACCGCCGCGGCGGTGAAGCCGAATTCGTGGGTCAGCCGGAAGGGCGTCGACAGCAGCAGCGTCATCGACGCGACGAAGGCGGTGAACCCGCCTAGTGTCGACAACGCGATGACCGGGCGGCCGAGCAGATCGATCGGCAGGATCGGAACGGTCGTCGCACGCTCGCGCCGGACGTAGATGACGCCGACAGTGATCCCCAGCGCAACGATCGCGGCGGAGACGACCGGGCTGTCGCCGTGGACCGCGCTTTCCGCGCCGCCGATCGTCAGTCCGAACATCGCCGCGCACATCGCCGCGCCGGTCAGGTCGAACTTCCCGTCCCGCGGCGGCGTGTCGGGCAGCGCGCGGCCGAGCAGCAGCGAGGCGATCGCGAACGGGATCGCGCTGGCGAACACCCACGGCCATGGCGCGACCGACAGCACCAGCCCGCCGATCGTCGGCGCGGCGGCGGCGCTGCTCGACACGATCACCGAATTGATGCCCAGCCCGCGCCCCAGCTGCGCCGCGGGATAGGTCTGGCGGATCAGCGCGGAGGCGACCGCCAACGCGCCGGCCGCGCCGATCGCCTGAACCGCGCGCACCACCAGCAGGAACGGCAGGCTGTTGGCGAAGAAGCACAGCAAGGTCGCGGCGGTGAAGATCAGCTGACCCAGCTGATACATCCGCTTCAGCCCGATCCGCTCGCCCAACCCCGCGAACGGCAGCATCAGCATGACGAGCATCAGCTGATAGACGGTGACGATCGCCACCACCGAGGATGACCCGACGTGCAGGTCGCGTGCGATCGTCGGCAATGCGACATTGGCGACGCCGCCGTCGATGATGACCAGCGCGGTGCCGAAGCACAGCGCGGCGATGGCGGCATAGCGGCGCGCTG
>NZ_LSJO01000314.1:0-14565 GCF_001556735.1 Sphingomonas sp. CCH9-F2
GTCAGCGCCAGCCCGGCGGCGACCAGCACCGCCGCGATCGCCAGCGCCGCCCCGGCGCGCCCGCCCCGCCCGATCGCCGTCGCGATCGCCGCGACGCCCGTCGCCGTCAGCAGCGCCGCACTCCACGCGCGCGGGTCGGGCAGCACGAACCACGCCGCCGCGCCCGCGCCCAGCATCACCGGAATCCACAGCGCTAGCTGGTCGCGCTCGCGTTCCAGCCACAGCTCGATCGCGGCCGGCGCGCGCGCCGCAATTTGTCGCGCGCCGAATGTCTTGCTAGGGGCGTGCGCGGCTGAACTGGCCATCTGAATTTCCAGCCTGGGAGCAAGCGCGCTTGAGCGCAACCGATAATCCTGACGCGACGCCCGCGACCCCTGTCGTCACCCGCTTCGCCCCGTCGCCCACCGGCTTCCTCCATATCGGGGGCGCGCGCACGGCGCTGTTCAACCTGCTGTTCGCGCGGCACCACGGCGGCACCTTCCGCCTGCGGATCGAGGATACCGACCGCGCACGCTCTACCCAGCCGGCGATCGACGCGATCCTCGACGGGATGCGCTGGCTCGGCCTCGATTGGGATGGCGAGGAGGTGTACCAGTTCGCCCGCGCCGATCGCCATGCCGCGGTCGCGCAAGAGATGGTCGCCGCCGGCCACGCCTATCGCTGCTACCTGACGCCCGAGGAACTGGACGCGATGCGCGCCGAGGCGCAGGCGGCGAAGAAGCCGCTGCGCATCCGTTCGCCCTGGCGCGAGCGGACCGACTGGCCCGCCGACAAGCCCTATGTCATCCGCCTGCGCGCGCCCACCGAGGGCGCGACGACGATCGACGATCGCGTCCAGGGTGAGGTGACGGTACAGAATGCCGAGCTGGACGACCTGGTCCTGCTGCGGTCCGACGGCACGCCGACGTACATGCTGGCGGTGGTGGTCGACGATCACGACATGGGGGTGACGCACGTCATCCGCGGCGACGATCACCTCAACAACGCCTTCCGCCAGCTGCCGATCTATCGCGCGATGGGCTGGGCGGAGCCGGTCTATGCGCACATCCCGCTGATCCATGGCGCGGACGGGGCGAAGCTGTCGAAGCGGCACGGTGCGGTCGGGATCGAGGCCTATCGCGACGAGATGGGCATCCTTCCCGAGGCACTCGACAATTACCTGCTGCGGCTCGGCTGGGGGCATGGCGATGACGAGATCATCAGCCGCGCCGATGCGATTCGCTGGTTTGATCTGGCCAGCGTCGGCAAGTCGCCCAGCCGCTTCGACCTGAAGAAGCTGGAAAACCTCAACGGCCATTATATCCGCGCCACCGACGATGCGCGGCTGGCGGATCTGGTCGCCGCGAAACTGTCGCTCGATCATGACGATACCCGACGTTCGACGCTGCTGGCAGCGATGCCCGCGCTGAAGCCGCGCGCCGCGAACGTCAACGAACTGGCCGACGGTACCGCCTTTCTGTTCGCCACCCGCCCGCTGGGGATCGACGAGGCCGCCCGGCCGTTGCTGGACGGGGACGCGCCGGCGCTGCTGACGCACCTGCACAGCGCGCTTGACGCGGTGCACAACTGGGATACGGAGAGCACCGAAGCCGCGGTGCGGCAGGTGGCCGAAACGGCGGGCGTCAAGCTCGGTCAGGTCGCCCAGCCGCTTCGCGTCGCCCTCACCGGACGCAAGACGTCGCCGGGCATCTTCGACGTACTCGTCCTTCTGGGGCGGGAGGAAAGCCTGGCGCGGATCGCCGACCAAATGACCCCACACGGGGCGTGACAGGAGAAGACCATGACCGAAGCCGCCAAGCTGACTCTGTCCGGCCAGGATCACGACTATCCGGTGCTGTCCGGCTCGGTCGGCCCTGACGTGGTCGATATCCGCAAGCTGTATGGCCAGACCGGGGCGTTCACCTATGACCCCGGCTTCACCTCCACCGCATCGTGCCAGTCGAAGCTGACCTATATCGACGGCGACGAAGGCGTGCTGCTGCACCGCGGCTATCCGATCGGCGAGCTGGCCGAACAGTCCAGCTTCATGGAAGTGTGCTACCTGCTGCTGAACGGCGAGCTGCCGACCGCGGACGAGCTGGAGAAGTTCAGCTGGACGATCAGCCGCCACACGATGGTGCACGAACAGCTGGCGCAGTTCTTCCGCGGTTTCCGCCGCGATGCGCATCCGATGGCGATCATGTGCGGCGTCGTCGGCGCGCTCTCCGCTTTCTACCATGATTCGACCGACATCCACGATCCGCAGCAGCGCATGATCGCCTCGCACCGGCTGATCGCGAAGATGCCGACGATCGCGGCGATGGCGTACAAGTACAGCGTCGGGCAGCCGTTCCTGTATCCGGACAATTCGCTCAGCTACACCGGCAACTTCCTGCGCATGACCTTCGGCGTGCCGGCGGAGCAATATGAGGTGAACCCGGCGGTCGAAAAGGCGATGGACCGCATCTTCATCCTCCACGCCGACCACGAACAGAATGCGTCGACCTCGACCGTGCGTCTGGCCGGGTCGTCGGGCGCCAATCCGTTCGCGTGCATCGCGGCGGGCATCGCCTGCCTGTGGGGCCCGGCGCATGGCGGCGCCAACGAGGCGGCGCTCAACATGCTGCACGAAATCGGCACGCCGGAGCGCATCCCCGAATTCATCGCCCGTGCGAAGGACAAGAACGATCCGTTCCGCCTGATGGGCTTCGGCCACCGCGTCTACAAGAATTACGATCCGCGCGCGACCGTGATGCAGAAGACGGTGCGCGAGGTGTTCGCCGCGCTGAACGTGCAGGATCCGCTGTTCGAAACCGCGCTGCGGCTGGAGGAAATCGCGCTCAGCGACGATTATTTCGTCGAGAAGAAGCTGTTCCCGAACGTCGATTTCTATTCGGGCGTCATCCTGTCGGCGATCGGTTTCCCGACCAGCATGTTCACCGTGCTGTTCGCCCTTGCCCGCACCGTCGGCTGGGTCGCGCAGTGGAACGAGATGATCACCGATCCCGACCAGAAGATCGGCCGTCCGCGCCAGCTGTACACCGGCCCGACGCAGCGCGCCTACGTTCCCGTCGGCCAGCGTTGATCTGACGTGCGCCGCCTCCGGCCGATCCTGCTCGCGGTGGGGGTCATGCTGACGCTCACCGGGCTGCTGTGGATCGGCCAGGGGCTGGGATACGTCCACTGGCCGGAATCGAGCTTCATGCTCGATCAGCGCCGCTGGGCGAACTATGGCAGCATCGTCGCCGCGTTCGGCCTGCTGCTGGTGCTGGCGGGGCGGCGCCTGCGCTGATCGTGGTCGGCGCTACCGCGCCGGCAGCGTCAGGATGAACCTTGCCCCCGTGCCCGGCGCGCTGTCGACGGTCAGGTCGCCGCCCATCGCCCGCGCCAGCCGCCGCGCGATGTACAGGCCCAGCCCGCTGCCGCCCGGTTCCGACGTGTCGACCCGTTCGAACTTGGCGAAGATGCGTTCCTGATCCGCGGGCGCGATGCCCTTGCCCTGGTCGGCGACGATCACCACCGCGCGGTCGCCCTCGCGCTGCAACCGCAGCCATATGGTCGATCCGGGCGGCGAGTAGCGCACGGCATTGCCAATCAAATTGACCATGATCTGCAACGCGCGGCGGAACTCCCCCAGCGCGGGCAGCGGCCGGTCGCAGTCGGAGCGGTCGATCGTCACCTGCCCGTCGCTGGCGCGCACCGCCAACAGCCCGGCGGCGCGGCGCGCGATATCCGCCAGATCGACGATTTCGCGCTCCACCGCGAAATCGTCGCGCTCGATCGCCTCCAGATCGACCAGATCGTCGACCAGCCCCAGCAGGTGCCGCCCCGCGCTGGCGATGTCGGCGGCGTAATCGGCATAATGCGGGTCCAGCGCGCCGTCGGCGGCCAGATGGATGCTGTCGGCATTGGCGATGATCCGCCCCAGCGGCCCGCGCAATATCTGCTCCAGCCGCGCGTTGAAGGCGACCGTCAGCCCGGCCGGCTCGGCCGCCGGCGCATCGGCAGTGACCGGCGGATCGGCGACGAAGGTGCCCCCGACGAACCCGGCGAAGCCGCCCGCCGCATCCAGCCGCACGCTGCCCGCCAGCATCACCGGCGCGCCGGTCGCGCGGATCGTCGCGGACTGGTGATCGAAATCGGCGCGTGCGCTCATCGCCTCCAGCAGCGGCATCGCGCCTTCGTCGTCGGGTTCCAGCGCGAACAGGCGGGTCAGCGCCGCGCCCTGCATCGCGACCGCATCGAAGCCGGCGCGCGCACCCGTTTCGGGGGCCAGCCGCGTCAGGCGGAGTTCGGCATCGACCTCCCATGTCCAGTCGGCGCCCGGCGGCGGCGGCACCTCGGCCAGCGTCACCGCCGCGGCCGGCGCCTGCCATGCGGGGCGCTGGCGGACCAGCGAGATCGCCAGCGCCACGCCGTCCTCGCGCGGGGTCGCCTTCACCCAGCAGTCGATATCCGCCTCGGCATCGGCGATCGTCACCGCACGCGCCACGATGATTCGCAGCCGCCGCGCCAGCCGCACGATCGTCGCGAACTGCGGCACCGCCAGCGGCGCACCGATGCGCCCCCCGGCCCGCGTGTTGATCGCGGCGAAGCCGGCGTCCGCCTCAACCAGCCGGTCGGTGCGATCGACGCTGGCGGACAGGATCGACGGCGCGCTCACGACACGCGCGTCCGCGCCAGCGTGCGCAGCGCCGCGCGATAGTCGCGCGGCATCGCCAGCGGCGCGACCACCAGCGCCGCGGTATCGGGCGCGAGCGCCGCCACCGGGTCGAGCGCATCGGCCAGCCGCTCGGCATCGCGCGCCGCATCGGCTTCGCACAGCAGCCAGCCGATCCGCGCCATATCGTCGCGCGCGAATGCCAGCGCGCGCATCGCCAGCCACAGCCGGTCGCTGTCGCCGTCCAGCATCAGCGCGCGCGCATCCGCTGGCTCCACCGCCAGCGCGCGCGCCAGCAGCGCGGAAAACAGGATCGCGCGCCCCTCGACCAGCGCCTCCAGCAGCAGCCGCGGCATGTCCGCGGGCGTGGCGTCGATCGCACCGGCCAGCTGCGCCGCCACCGCCTCGACACGCTCGCCCTCGTCATAGGCGGCGATGCTGCGCTGCGTCGCCTCCACCAGCGCGCGGTCGATCGCGCCGTCAGCCTGCACCGCGCCCAGCCGTTCGCGCAACGCCGCCGCGATCCACCATGCCAGCCGATAGTATAGCTCGCCCGGGAGTTCGGCACGTCGCTCCGCCGCGGGCAGCCGGCGGCGCCCGTCCGCGACCAGATAGGCGACCGCGCGCGTCCGCACGACGCCGTCGCCGCTTTCCGCCAGGCGCCCCAGCAGCGCGGCAGTGGTGCCGGGCATCCGGTTGGCGATCAGCGCCGCGTCGATCAGGTCGATGCGCGCCTGTGCGATGATTTCGCCCATCACGTCCGAATCGCGCAGCACGCCCGCCTCGATCAGCCGGTCGAGCGTCATCGTGCGATTGGCGGTCAGGATCCCGGCCACCTCGTCCAGCCCGCGTGCGATGAGCAGCCGGGCGGCATGGCCCGCGATCTCGCGTTCCAGCGCGGTCACGGTCGCCTCGGTCATGCGCAGGATCGCGATGCGCGTCCGCTCATCCAGGCGATGGCGTTCGGGCAGGAAGATGTCGGCCATCGCCGTTGCCAGCCGCTCGTCCGCGCGCCGATCGGCCGCCGCGACATAGGCCGCGACGGTATCGGGGTCGTCGTGACCGCCCGCGGAAAAAGGCTTTGCCGACATACGCCTGCTGTAGCCGGGCTTCGTTAACTAGCCGCTAAGCCTGTCGCCGCAGCGCCTCGACCGCCGCGACCAGCGTCGCCCCGCCGTACAGCGCGACCAGCGCCAGCCCCAGCGTCGGCCAGCCCGCGACCGCGAACAGCGCCAGGATCGCCAGATAGGCCGGCGCCGTGCCCCACCAGCCGCGCCGCTGCACCGCGCCCGCCGCGCGCTCCGCCACGCCGCCCGCGACCGTGGCGCCCAGCGCCAGCAGCCGCGCGGTGGTGGTCGCCGCCTGCGCATCGACGACATGCCCCAGCAGCAGCACCGCCACCGCGGGCATCGCCAGGATCGCGATGCGCATCGCGCGCAGGTGATGTTCTTCGTCACGGAACAGCGCCACCGCGCCGGCGATCTCCGCCACCAGCACCGCGATCAGCACCGCCGCCAGCCCGATCGCGGGCCAGCCGAACGCCAGCGTCGCGATGCCCAGCGTCGCCGCCCCCGCCGCGGTGCCGACGATCGCGCCGGTGCCGATCCCGCGCCGCGCGATCGGCGGGATCGCCAGCCGGGCGAGCGGCCGCAGCACGATCCGGTCGAACCAGCCGGGCCGCACCGCCATCGACGCGGAGAGCACCGCGCGCCCGCGCTCCTCCAGCGCGGCGGCGCGGCGTTCGATGCCGTGCCCCAGCTCCATATCGTCCAGCCGCAGCGACACGTGCCGCGCGCCCGCCTGTTCGGCGGCATGGAGCAAGGTGGATTGCAGGTCGTAATCCTCCGGCAGCCGCGCGGCATCGGCCAGCCGGCGCGCGTCGATCCGCGCCACGCCCGCCCATGCCTCGCCCCCGCCGACCCGCTCGAACGCCGGCGACGCCTGTGTTCCCGGCACCGTCAGCAGCGCGTCGCCGCCCTCCCCGGCCAGCGCGTGAATCACGCCCTCCGTCGTCACCAGCCCGTCGGCGACCATCACGATCCGCGCCAGCGGGTGCAGCCGCGCCAGCGCCTCCGCGGCGGTGCGCACCGTGTCCACCGCGACGCCGCGCCGCCCGATCCGCGCCAGCGCACCGACCAGTTCCGGGGTCAGCCGCTGGACCACCACCACGATCTGCGCGGCATCGGACGCGATCAGCAGCCGCGCCTGATATTCGATCAGCGTCGCCGCCGCGAACGGCAGCGTCGCCGCAAGGATTCCGGGACGATCCTCTGCCTCATGGGTCGCGAACAATAGGCCTGCCAGCATGGCCCGGCTGTTAGGGCGTGGACCGGAAACCGGCAATGGTGATCGCCCGATGCGACCGATGGAGCATGTCATGATGCCGAAACGGCTTCCCGGATCGGGTAAAGCTGTTAAACCCGGACCATGAACGGGGGGCCGTCGATCATCGAATTCCGCGCAACGGACAGCGACACGCCATCGCCGGGCCGCGACCTGCAACCCTTTGACGAGGCGCCCTTGCCCTTGAGCGACCACGCCGATCCGGCCGAAACCGCCGAACCGTCCCGGCGCGGTGCCATCCTGGGATGGGCCGCGGTCGTCGTCGCGCTGGCGTGGGTGGGTGCGATCGTCTGGCTGGCGCGCGATTCGCTCGCGTCGATGCCGCCGCTGGCGCTGGCGCAGTTCGGCGCGACGCTCGCCACCGTGCCCGCGCTGGCCGGGATCGTCTGGCTCGCCGCGCTGCGCACCAGCCGGACCGAGGCGCAGCGGTTCGGCGCGACCGCGCGGCAGATGCGTGCCGAGGCGGCTGCGCTGGGCGACACCGTGACGGCACTGGGCCATGCGATCGAGGAACGGCGCGTCGCGCTGGCCGAACAGGTGCGGCTGCTGACCGCGCTGGGCGATGCCGCGACCGCGCGGCTCGCCTCGATCGGTCGCGGCCTGTCGGAAGAGATCGACCAGGCCGACGTCCATGCCCGGGCGCTCGCCCATGCCGCCGACGCGGCGCAGGCGCAGCTGACCACCCTGCTGTCGGCGCTGCCGCGCGCGGCGCAGGAAACGCGCACGCTGACCGACAGCATCGACCAGGCCGGTGTCGTCGCCAGCGAACATACCGCCGGACTGGACGCGCAGGTCGCCGCGCTGATCGCGCGCAGCCGCGATGCCGAGACGATCGCGGGCGGCGCCGCGGAAAAGCTCGCCGCCTATATGCAGCGGATGGAGACGACCAGCGAGACCGCTGGCGCGCGGCTGGAAACGGTCACGTCCGACGCCGCCGCCGCGGTCGACGCGCTGCTGAATCGCACCGCCAGCGCGATCGACCAGTCGCGGAAGGGGCTGTCGGCGCAGGGCGACGCGCTGCTCGCGATGGTCGCCGCCAACCAGACCGCGCTCGATCAGTCGGCGCGCGAAAGCGCCGAGGCGCTGGCCGAGCGGATCGGTCTGATCGAGATCGTGATCGAGCGGATCGCCGGCCGGCTCGACGCGCAGCAGATCACCGGCCGCCAGATCTTCGATTCGCTGGAACAGGGCGTCGCGCGCGCCGAAACGCGGTTCGAGGCGCTCCATGCCACCGGAACCGAACGGAGCCAGCAACTCGCCGCGACCGTCAGCGCGCTGCAGGCGACCGCCGAGGCGCTGTCGGTTGCGATGGACGCGGGCAACCAGTCCGCCGAGCGCACGATCGCGACCACCGAGCATCTGCTCGTCGCGCTTGACGCCGCCGCGCGCGAGATGGACGAGACGATGCCGGAGGCGATCGCCCGCCTCGAAGCGCGCGTCGCCTCGACCAAGCAGGTGATCGTTGCCGCCAAGCCCGAATTGCTCGCGCTGGTGACCGCCGCCGAAAGCACGCATGATGCGATCGAGGCGGTGGCACAGGTCGTCGCCGAGCAGCGCAAGACGGTGGAGACGCTGACCGTCAAGCTCAACGACGTGCTCGACAAGGGCCGCGGTCAGGCCGGGCTGATCGCCGATGCGGTCGAACAGGCCGCGCGCCGCGCCGACGATCTGACCGAGGAGGCCGCGCCGCGGCTGCTCGAGGCGTTGCTGCGCGTGCGCGAAACCGCCGCGACCGCTGCCGATCATGCGCGCGACGCCCTGGCGCGCGTCATCCCGGAAGCTGCCGTGGCGCTCGAAAGCGCCGGCGTCGCCGCGCTCAGCCGCGCGGTCGACAGCGGCGTCGCGCAGCAGGTGGAACAGGTCGCGCAGGTCGCCGAGGCCGCCGTCGCCGCCACCGCGCGTGCCGGCGAGCGGCTGCAACATCAGCTCACCGGGATCGAGGCGACGATCGCGCTGGTCGACCAGCGGCTGGAGGAGGCGCGCGCCGCCAGCGAGGAGGCGGACCGCGACAGCTTCGCGCGCCGTGCCTCGCTGCTGATCGAATCGCTCAACTCCGCGTCGATCGACCTCACCCGCACCTTCGCTCCGGAAATCTCCGACAGCGCCTGGGCCGCCTATCTGAAGGGCGACCGCGGCGTCTTCACCCGCCGCGCGGTGCGGCTGCTGGACGGCAGCGAACAGCGGGATGTCGCGCGGCTGTACGATGACGACCCGTCGTTCCGCGAGCAGGTCAACCGCTACATCCACGATTTCGAGGCGATGCTGCGCACCATCCTGGCGCAACGCGACGGCTCGCCGCTGGGCGTGACGCTGCTGTCGTCGGACATGGGCAAGCTCTACGTCGCGCTGGCACAGGCGATCGAACGGCTGCGCTGACGGCGGTCACCGGCGCCGGACTGCCCCTGCGCCCGCACAACGAGAGCGGTCGAACCAGAACCGCCGGGCTTCGTGATCGTAGACCAGTCGCTGGCCCATCATCGCGTTGATGCCCAGGATCATCGCCGGTTCCTCCCCGATCCCGAAGCTCCGGAACACCGACAGATCGGCAACCCGCACCGTCAGGTCGCGCACCGTGCGGCCGGCGAAGGCCACCGCCGTGACCTTGCCCTCGCGTGTGTCGGTCGCTTCGCCGGCCGCGCCGTACAGCGTCTCTCCGCGTCCCAAGCCGCCGCGATCGATACGTGCGGCACGGGCAAAGGCCGTATTGATCTGCGTGCCCCGCGATCCCGTATCCAGCACGGCGATCCCCGCCGCGCCGTTGATCGTGACGGGCAGCGTCAACTGCGTTCCCTCCGCGACCGTTCCAGCCCGGATCATCACCGCCCGGGGCGTCAGGATGCGGCGCATCGCCACCGGCTTCGGCAACAACGATACGGTGCGGCAGGGGAAGTCGAAGATCGCGATCGCGCCGTCCATCAGGTCGTTGCCCGTCACCCCAGCGGCAATCTCCGCGTCCTTGCGATCCGGCAGGCCGGTGACGTCGACATCGCGGATCGTGCGGCCGTCGACCGCGATACTGTCCAACCGATAGGTCGGCATCATCGCCGCGCCGGTCATCCCCTCGACACGGATCGGCGTGCCGGATTTCAGCCCCTGCTGCCGGGCGAACCACTCATAGACGTGCGAACCGTCCGCTCCGGTGTCGAGGATGAACGGAACGGTGCCCTTGCCGTTGACGAACGCGGGGACGACCAGATGGCCATTCCCGGCCGGGGTCAGCGGCACGGACGAGCCCGCCGGAGCGGCGAACAACAGGCATGAGGCGGCAATCGCCGAAAACGGACGCATCGTCTTTCTCCATCCTTGTGTGAAGGGGTAGTCGCCCGGTCAGCTGTCGGGCAGATATTCCAGAAGGTCGCCGGGCTGGCAGTCGAGATGCCGGCAGATCGCCTCCAGCGTCTCGAAGCGCAGCCCCTTCACCTTGCCCGATTTGAACAGCGACAGATTGGCCTCGGTCGCGCCGATCGCTTGCGCCAGCTCCTTCGATCGCATCTTGCGCTTGGCGAGCATGACGTCGAGCCGGACGACGATCGCCATCAGAAGAACCCGGCCCGGTCGCGCTCGATCTCCGCCCCGAATGCGATGACGTCGACGAACGCGAACAGCAGGATGCCGAGGATCGCCGCATCGAGCTGCCGCCATTCCAGCTTGACGGCGACCGGACTCATCCCCGCAGCATACAAGGCGGCATGGGTGACGAGCGGAACGAGCGCATAGGCGATCAGCGCCCAGGCGATCCGACGCATCCATCTTTCATGGTCGGCGCTGAAGATCAGCCGCCGGGCATACAGGCGGAACAGCCCGACCAGACTGGCCAGGATCACCAGCCCGGGGATCAGGCGAAGGGTCAGCAGCCCCGCCGCCAAGGTCGATTGCCAGACCGCATAGCGTGAAATGGTCACGAAGCCGGCCGGTGCGGCACCGCCGTCGTCACGCGTAACGATGAACGCGAAGCCGCCGTTGAGCATCCCGGCATGGTCGCCGACCCGGAACAGCAACAGCGCGACCTGAAGCACCGCGGTTGCCGCCATGGTGACGATCACCGCGCAGGCGACGGCGAAGAAAAGCCGCCCCCGGCGCATGAGGATGTCGGCGGGCACAGCGGTGTCACCATCGCCCGCCGCCCGATTATGCCGTCGAATCATGCTGCCTCCGTCCGGCAGCATTACCATGAATTATCGTAAATCGATAATTATTTTCGGTTTCCAGTAAGTGGCGACGCCGCCCTACTCCACCGCGTTCGCCGGATCGGCAAAGTCGAGCATCCCCGCCGTCACCCAGCCGAATTCGTAATTCGCGACGAACAGCGCGAACAGCAACGTCGCGACGACCGTGGTGCGCACCACCACCTTCTTCAGCGAGAATTCGTGCGGCGCGCTCTCGGCGGTGCCGGGGACATGCTCGCCCCCCGCCTCCGCCGTGGTGCGCACGCCGAACGGCAGCACCAGGAAGACGGAGAACGCCCAGAACAGGATGTAGATCGCCAGCAGCGACGTCCAGCGCATGATCGCCGCCCCGCCCGCGTCAGACCTGGACGATCACGACGTCGACCACCGGCTTCTTCCCGGTCCAGCGCGTCGCGACGCGGCGCACTGCCAGCCGCACGTCCTCGCGCAGGCGATCGCGGTCGCGCACGCGGCCCTCCATCGCCTCGGTCGCAGCCTCGACCGCCTCGGCCATGAACGGCTCGCGCTCCTCCTCGACCGGGATGCCCTGGAAGCGGACCTCCGGGATGCCGCCGGCGCGGCCGTTCCGGTCCACCGCGATCCCGACCGAGATCGTGCCGTTCACCGCGATACGGCGGCGATCGTTGATCGTCCCGCCATCGGCCGGCAGGATCACGTCGCCGTCCAGTACCAGCCGCCCGACCGGCACGTCGCCGATCTTCTTCGGCCCATCGGGCGCCAGCCGCACCATGTCGCCGTTGGTCTGGACATGGACCGCGCCGATCCCCTGCGACAGGCCGAAGCGGGCATGTTCCATCAGGTGGCGCATCTCGCCATGCACGGGCACCAGCGTCTTCGGGCGCAGCCATTCGTACATCTTGGCCAGTTCCGGACGGCCGGGGTGGCCGGAAACATGGACGTGCGCCTGCCGCTCGGTCACCATCTCCACGCCCTTGGCGGCCAGCTGGTTCTGGATGCGCCCGACCGCCACTTCGTTGCCCGGGATCTGGCGCGCGGAGAAGATCACCATGTCGCCCTGATCGACCGAGATCTGGTGCGATCCGTCCGCGATCCGCGCCAGCGCCGCGCGCGGCTCGCCCTGGCCGCCCGTCGCCACGATCAGCACGCGGTTGCGCGGCAGCCGCATCGCGGCATCGACGTCGATCGTGTCGGGAAAGTCCTTGAGGTAACCGGTCGCCTTGGCGACGCGGATGATCCGATCAAGCGACCGCCCGGTGACGCACAGCTTGCGCCCCGTCTCCTGCGCCACCTTGCCCAGCGTCGACAGCCGTGCGGCGTTGGACGCGAAGGTGGTCACCACGACCCGCCCGCGCGTCCGCGCAACGCTTTCCGCCAGCCCCTTGCGCACGCTCGCCTCGCTTCCCGACGGCTCGGTGTTGAAGGCGTTGGTCGAATCGCACACCAGCACGTCGATGCCGCGCTTGCCGATCGCGGTCAGTTCCTCTGGCGTGGAAGGCTTGCCGATCACCGGCGTCGCATCCAGCTTCCAGTCGCCGGTGTGGAACACGCGGCCCGCCTTCGTCTCGATCAGCAGCGCGTTCGCTTCCGGGATCGAGTGCGACAGGGGCACCATCTCGACGCGGAACGGCCCGACGCTGAACGGCTCGCGCGCATGGACCATGCGGATCTTGACGCGATCCTCGATCCGTTCCTCCTCCAGCTTGCCGCGGACCAGCCCGGCGGTGAAGGGCGTGGCGTAGATCGGCACGCCCAGATCCTCGGCCAGATACGGCAGCGCGCCGATATGATCCTCATGCCCGTGGGTCAGGACGATGCCGACCAGATCGGACAGGCGCTCCTCGATGAAGCGCAGGTCGGGCAGGATCACGTCGATCCCGGGATAATGCGCATCGGCGAAGGTCACGCCGCAATCGACCATCAGCCATTTGCCGGCATGGCCGTAGAGAATGACGTTCATGCCGATTTCGCCGGAACCGCCGAGCGCGCAGAAAAGAAGTTCGTTGGTCTTGGGGGTGGTCATTCGAATCCTTCGGTCATCGTCCCGGCGAGGCGGCGGCGCGGGGCCGCGGCGTCGATGTCGTCGCTACGGGACGGGAAAAAATACAGTTCACGCGGCAATATGGACCCGTTCCCACATGATCGCCAGACCTTGGATGGTCAGGTCGGGTTCAATCGCATCGAAGACGTCGGTGTGGCGTTCGAACAACGTGGCCAGCCCGCCGGTCGCGACCACCTTCACCGGGCGCCCCACCTCCTGCTTCATCCGCGCCACCAGCCCCTCGATCATCGCGATATAGCCCCAGTAGATGCCGATGTTCATCTGGTCGACGGTGTTCCGCCCGATCACGCTGACCGGCCCCACCGGCGCCTCGATCGCGATGCGCGGCAGCTTGGCGGCCGCATTGACCAGCGCGTCGAGCGACAGGTTGATGCCCGGCGCGATGATCCCGCCCTTGTACGCGCCGGTATAGTCCGAATGGTCCACGGTGGTGGCGGTGCCGAAATCGATAACGATCAGGTCGCCGGGGTGCAGCGCATGCGCCGCGATCGTGTTGACCGCGCGGTCCGCGCCCAGGTTCTGCGGCTCGTCCACATCCAGCGCCAGCCCCCATTCCAGCGGCGCGCGACCCGCGACCAGCGCGTCGGTGCGGAAATATTTGGACGCCAGCACCTGCAGGTTGTGGAGCGCCCGCGGAACGACGGTGGAGATCACCACCGCCTCCACATCGTCGCGGCTGAACCCTTCCAGCGCCAGCAGCTGGCTCAGCCACACCGCATATTCGTCGGCGGTGCGGCGCGGATCGGTGGCGATCCGCCAGCGCGCCTTGATCTCGCGCCCGCCGGCGCCGGTGGCGACCAGCGCGAACACGATATTGGTGTTGCCGGCATCGACCGCGAGCAGCATCGCCTCTCCCCTTCGCTTTATACCAGGAACACGTCGCCAGCGTGAATGACACGCCGTTCGTCGTCGGCCAAGCGCAGTGTCAGCGCGCCCTGTGCGTCCAGCCCGTCGAACGCGCCCTCCACCGCCTCGCCATCGGGCAGCCGAGCGACCAGCGGCGTGCCCGGCGGGTGTGCGCGCTCGCTCCAGCGCGCGACGACCGGCGCCAGCCCGTCGCGCCGCCACCACGCCAGCCACGCCGCGAACAGCTCCGCCAGCCGGTCGAGCAGCACGGTCGCATCGGTCGCCGAACCCTGCGCCGCCAGGCTGGTCGCCTCACGATCGGGCAGGTCGGGGTGATGCGCCACGTTCACGCCCACGCCGATCACCACCCAGTCGCCGGAGCGCTCCAGCAGGATTCCCGACAACTTCGCCTGCCCCAGCAGCAGATCGTTGGGCCATTTCAGCGCCAGCCGCCGCGCCCGCTCCGCCGGCACGGCGCCGCGGACCGCCCCCCCCCACGCTCGCGCTGGTCGCGGCGGTGGCGGTGGAGG
>NZ_LSJO01000315.1:0-5030 GCF_001556735.1 Sphingomonas sp. CCH9-F2
GGGCCGGTCGAGCCGGTAATAGGCGCGCGCGAGCGGCGCCTTCGCGCCATAGCTCTGCACGATGAACCGGTCGCGCTGCCCCGCGCCGCCGGGCAGGTCCAGTTCGAACGCATTGGTGCCGATCATCACGTCGCGCGCCGGCGCCTCGGCGAGCAGCCGGTCCGGCGCGCGTGGCAGCACCACGCCGTCGATCGTCGTGCGCAGCCAGCGATAATCCTGCCCCGCCAGCAGCGGATCGGCCAGCCGCTCCCCGGCGGCGAACACATCGTCCGCTCCCGCCCGCCGCATCGTCGCGAGCGGCGCGCCCATCCGCTCCGCCGCACCGCGCGACCGCCACGGGATGCCGAACCCCGGCGTCCCGCTGCCCAGGATCGCGCGCGCGAACAGCCCGCGCGCCGCGGGTGCCGCCAGCAACAGCCCGACGTCCTGCGCCCCCGCGCTTTCGCCCGCGATCGTCACCCGCCCGGGATCGCCGCCGAACCGCGCGATATTCGCGCGGACCCAGCGCAGCGCCGCAATCTGGTCCTGCAACGCCCAGTTGCCGCCCGCCACCCCGCGCCGCACCAGGAACCCCAGCGCGCCCAGCCGGTAGCGGACGCCGACCACCACGATCCCGCGGTCGACCAGCGGCCCCGCCGCCATGTCGCCCGGCGAACCGGCATAATTGCCCCCGCCGTGGATCCACACCAGCACCGGCCGCCGCCCGGACAGCGCGGCGGTGCCGACGTCCAGCGTCAGGCAGTCTTCGGCGCGGAACGCATGGTCGGCGCGGTTCCAGCCATGATCCTGCTGGATGCACGCGCGCGCGGGCCGCCGCGCATCGCGCACGCCCCGCCACCGCGCCACCGGCGCGGGCGGCGTCCAGCGGAGTGCGCCCAGCGGCGGCGCGGCGAAGGGGATGCCGCGGAACACGATCCGCTTCCCCTCGGTCAGCCCCCCCTCGGTCACTCCGCGCACCGGTCCGGCGGTGGTGTCGGCCACCTGCGCCGCCGCCGGCGCGGCCCAGAGCAGCGCCGCCGCCGCTACGATCCTCACCAGGCGATCCTCACCGCCCGACCTTCGCCGTCGCCACGTTCCACCCGCGCATCGTCACCTCCGGCGCGGCGCTCACCGTGGCGGGGTAGCGGATCGTCAACACCTTGGTCTCGCCGGGCAGCAGCGCGACATAATTGTCGCTGTAGAACGCCGGCAGGATCCGCTCGCCCTTCGCGTCCACCAGCGTCAGCTTGGTGTTCAGCGCCGGCACCTGCCCGCTGTTGGCCAGCGTCACCGTCACCACCCGGTCGGTACCGTCGACTGCGCCGCCCACCATCCGCGCCGTCAGCGTCGCGGGCGCCAGCGTGTCCAGCGCGCGATACGACGCCGCATCGCGCCCGCGCCAATAGAAGTTTTCGGACAACAGCGTGCCCGCCGCATCGGTCAGCTTCAGGCTGACCAGCACCATCGGATGCGCGGCATACAGGCTTTCCAGCGGCACCGCCGCCAGCGGCGTCGCGCGGTTGGACAGCGCGTCCAGCCGGTCGGTGCGCGTGAACAGCTCGGCATTGTCCAGCCCGACGACGCGCGTGGTCGCGGTCAATCCCTTCAGGTCGCCCTGCGTGGTGTTCAGCACGACCAGCTCGTTCCCCGGCAGGTTCAGCTGAACATGGACCGGCTCGGCCGCCTTCTTCGCCCCGTAATAGGCCGCGTGCGTGTCATAATCCCACGAATAGATCTGCCAGGCGTTCGACGGCCACGCCGGATGCGTCATCCACAACAGCCGCCCGCTGTTCTTGGTCCACAAATGCCCCAGGAACCCTTCGTACATCGCCTTGTGGGTTTCCAGGTTCATCATCTGCGCCTTGCGCTCGAAATCGGCGAAGTCGCGCCCGGCGCCGAACATCGTGTCCAGCGTCTGCATGAACGTCTTCGTGTCGCCGTTCCCGCCGAAATGCCAGTCGTGATACGCCAGCACATCACCCAGCGGCCAGCGATCGCCCTTGGGCACGTAACTGGCGATCGATTCGGCGGTCGACAGCGACGGCGTGCCCGTCTCGACCGAGAAGCCGGTCGCCAGATCGGTGAAATAACCCACCGGCGGGCGATAATTGTACGGGCCGGACCCCTGAAGGTTGATGACGTTGCTGCTGCCGGTGAACCACCGCGTGCCGTCCAGTTCGAACACCGCGTCGTCCAGCCCCTCGTTCAGCGTCGGGTACGGCACGCCCTCGTTGCGGCCGAACCACAGGATGATCGACGGATGGTTGCGATAGCGCGCGATCGTGTCGCGCGCATTGGCCAGGAACAGCGCGGCATCGTCCGGCTCGATCTGGAAATTCTGCGTCGATTGCCAGAAGTCGTTCAGCACCATCATGCCGTTCTCGTCGGCAAGATCGTAGAATTCCTCCTCGGTATTGGTGCCCATCCAGTTGCGGATGACGTTCATGTGCGCCTCCTTCTGGAGGCGGAAATACGGCGCCAGCCGGTCGTAGCTGATGCGCTTCATCGCATCGTCCATGCCCCAGTTGCCGCCGCGCGCGGCGGCAACTGGGGCATGGACGATGCGATGAAGCGCATCAGCTACGACCGGCTGGCGCCGTATTTCCGCCTCCAGAAGGAGGCGCACATGAACGTCATCCGCAACTGGATGGGCACCAATACCGAGGAGGAATTCTACGATCTTGCCGACGAGAACGGCATGATGGTGCTGAACGACTTCTGGCAATCGACGCAGAATTTCCAGATCGAGCCGGACGATGCCGCGCTGTTCCTGGCCAATGCGCGCGACACGATCGCGCGCTATCGCAACCATCCGTCGATCATCCTGTGGTTCGGCCGCAACGAGGGCGTGCCGTACCCGACGCTGAACGAGGGGCTGGACGACGCGGTGTTCGAACTGGACGGCACGCGGTGGTTCACCGGCAGCAGCAACGTCATCAACCTTCAGGGGTCCGGCCCGTACAATTATCGCCCGCCGGTGGGTTATTTCACCGATCTGGCGACCGGCTTCTCGGTCGAGACGGGCACGCCGTCGCTGTCGACCGCCGAATCGATCGCCAGTTACGTGCCCAAGGGCGATCGCTGGCCGCTGGGTGATGTGCTGGCGTATCACGACTGGCATTTCGGCGGGAACGGCGACACGAAGACGTTCATGCAGACGCTGGACACGATGTTCGGCGCCGGGCGCGACTTCGCCGATTTCGAGCGCAAGGCGCAGATGATGAACCTGGAAACCCACAAGGCGATGTACGAAGGGTTCCTGGGGCATTTGTGGACCAAGAACAGCGGGCGGCTGTTGTGGATGACGCATCCGGCGTGGCCGTCGAACGCCTGGCAGATCTATTCGTGGGATTATGACACGCACGCGGCCTATTACGGGGCGAAGAAGGCGGCCGAGCCGGTCCATGTTCAGCTGAACCTGCCGGGGAACGAGCTGGTCGTGCTGAACACCACGCAGGGCGACCTGAAGGGATTGACCGCGACCACGCGCGTCGTCGGGCTGGACAATGCCGAGCTGTTCACGCGCACCGACCGGCTGGACGCGCTGTCCAACCGCGCGACGCCGCTGGCGGCGGTGCCGCTGGAAAGCCTGTATGCCGCGCATCCGATGGTGCTGGTCAGCCTGAAGCTGACCGATGCGGCGGGCACGCTGTTGTCCGAAAACTTCTATTGGCGCGGGCGCGATGCGGCGTCGTATCGCGCGCTGGACACGCTGGCGCCCGCGACGCTGACGGCGCGGATGGTGGGCGGCGCAGTCGACGGTACCGACCGGGTGGTGACGGTGACGCTGGCCAACAGCGGGCAGGTGCCGGCGCTGAACACCAAGCTGACGCTGGTGGACGCGAAGGGCGAGCGGATCCTGCCGGCGTTCTACAGCGACAATTATGTCGCGCTGCTGCCCGGCGAGACCAAGGTGTTGACGATCCGCTACCCCGCCACGGTGAGCGCCGCGCCGGAGGTGACGATGCGCGGGTGGAACGTGGCGACGGCGAAGGTCGGGCGGTGAGGATCGCCTGGTGAGGATCGTAGCGGCGGCGGCGCTGCTCTGGGCCGCGCCGGCGGCGGCGCAGGTGGCCGACACCACCGCCGGACCGGTGCGCGGAGTGACCGAGGGGGGGCTGACCGAGGGGAAGCGGATCGTGTTCCGCGGCATCCCCTTCGCCGCGCCGCCGCTGGGCGCACTCCGCTGGACGCCGCCCGCGCCGGTGGCGCGGTGGCGGGGCGTGCGCGATGCGCGGCGGCCCGCGCGCGCGTGCATCCAGCAGGATCATGGCTGGAACCGCGCCGACCATGCGTTCCGCGCCGAAGACTGCCTGACGCTGGACGTCGGCACCGCCGCGCTGTCCGGGCGGCGGCCGGTGCTGGTGTGGATCCACGGCGGGGGCAATTATGCCGGTTCGCCGGGCGACATGGCGGCGGGGCCGCTGGTCGACCGCGGGATCGTGGTGGTCGGCGTCCGCTACCGGCTGGGCGCGCTGGGGTTCCTGGTGCGGCGCGGGGTGGCGGGCGGCAACTGGGCGTTGCAGGACCAGATTGCGGCGCTGCGCTGGGTCCGCGCGAATATCGCGCGGTTCGGCGGCGATCCCGGGCGGGTGACGATCGCGGGCGAAAGCGCGGGGGCGCAGGACGTCGGGCTGTTGCTGGCGGCACCCGCGGCGCGCGGGCTGTTCGCGCGCGCGATCCTGGGCAGCGGGACGCCGGGGTTCGGCATCCCGTGGCGGTCGCGCGGTGCGGCGGAGCGGATGGGCGCGCCGCTCGCGACGATGCGGCGGGCGGGAGCGGACGATGTGTTCGCCGCCGGGGAGCGGCTGGCCGATCCGCTGCTGGCGGGGCAGGATTATCGCTGGCTGCGCACGACGATCGACGGCGTGGTGCTGCCACGCGCGCCGGACCGGCTGCTCGCCGAGGCGCCGGCGCGCGACGTGATGATCGGCACCAATGCGTTCGAACTGGACCTGCCCGGCGGCGCGGGGCAGCGCGACCGGTTCATCGTGCAGAGCTATGGCGCGAAGGCGCCGCTCGCGCGCGCCTATTACCGGCTCGACCGGCCC
>NZ_LSJO01000316.1:0-1794 GCF_001556735.1 Sphingomonas sp. CCH9-F2
CACCGCCGCCGACGTCTCGCCCGCCGGGGTCAGCGACTCGGCCCAGCCGGTCGGCGACTGCTTGATCGCGGCATGGCGCACGTCGATCAGCTTCTGCCCCGCCAGCGCACCGTTGGTGGTCTGCACGTTGACGCGGCGCAGCGCGCCCTTGGCGTCAAACAGCGACAGGTCGTAGCTCACCTCGCGGATGCCGAACCGCCCGCTCTTCACGTCGGACACGCCGCCCGCATCGCGCACCTGATAGGTGGCATGATACAGATGCGCATCGCCATAGCCGTTGGGCCACCACAAGACCGGGTTGGCGACCTTCAGCTGCGCGAATTCCGCAGGGGTGAAGCGCACTTCGCTGCGGCCCGCCGGGGCGGTGACCTGCTTGGTCGCCTCGACGCCCTCGAACGCCACTTTCACCGTCACCGGCGCCGCGGCACCGTCATTCTCGATCGGCACGGTGACATAGACGTCGGCCACGTCGGTGCGCGGCAGCGGCAGGTCGGTGACGACATGCGGGTCGAGGATGCGGACGTTGCCGTGCGCCACCAGCTCCACCGGGCGCCACAGCCCGGTGTTGCGGTCGCGAATGCCGGGGATCCAGTCCCACCCCTCGGTCGCGACGAAGGTCGGGCCGTCGATCGCCAGCTGCCCGCCGTTCTCGCCGACGCCCGCCTTGACGGATTGTTCGTGCGGGATGCCGGGGTGCGGCGGCGGCGACACCTTCACCGCGATGACGTTCTCGCCCGCGACCGGCATGTAATCGAACTGCCCGCGGATGAACGCGCCGCGCGTCGTGCCCAGCTTCTGCCCGTTCGCCCATACCTCGGCGGCATAATTGATGCCGCCGAACACCACGGTCAGCTTCCGTTCGGCGGCCTCGGCCGGCACGGTGAAGCTGGTGCGATACCAGTAATCCTGCCGCGCCAGGCTTTCGGGGATCTTCAGGTTGTTCAGCCCGTAATAGGGATCGGGATAGACGCCGCGATCGACCAGCGTCTGCAACACCGTGCCCGGCACCGTCGCCGCGCGCCACGTGCCGCTCGCCCGGCCCGGCCGCGACAGCGTGGCGCCGTCGCCGGTCACCTCGGGCGCGGCGGCCAGTTGCCAGCCGTTGATCTGCCACCGCCCCGCCGCGGTCGGCTGCACCGCCGGCGCGGTCGGCAGCGGCTTTGCCACCGGCGCGCTATAAGCGGCATCGCCGTTCGACTGCGGCAGCGTCCAGGCGTCCTGCTGCTGCGTCATGCCGATATTGGCGCTCTTCTGGAACAGCCACCCCTGCCCGACCTGCCACAGCTGGACGTTGGCGAAATCGGGCCGCGCGCGCACCGATGCCGCGACCTGCTGCGCGGTCAGCGCGTCGTCGTGCAGCGTTGCGCCCACCAGCGTCCCGCCGAAATGCACCGCCCCCGGCAGCGCGCGCGCGACATGCAGCGTCGCCATCGTCCGCGTCGATGCCAGTGCCGTTTGCGCCACGCGCCGGCCGTCGACGTACAGCGTCCCGCGCGTGCCGTCCGACGATGCGGTCACCTGCGTCCAGCGACCGGGGGTCAGCACCGGGCCGGCGATCGTCGCCGCGCCGTCGCGCCACGTCAGCCGCCCGTCCTTCAGCGTCAGCGCGCGCGCCTCGCCCAGCGCGATCAGCGGCACGTCGCCCGCCTGCCGCGCATCGGCCTTGATCCAGACGGAAAAGCTGTACGGCGCGCCCGCCGCGGCCACCCGCTCGTCGCCGCCGATCGCGCGCTCGATCCCGATCCCGCTGGGAAGGAATTCGGCGTTGTAAGGACCGCCATTGGCGGGCACCTC
>NZ_LSJO01000317.1:0-1871 GCF_001556735.1 Sphingomonas sp. CCH9-F2
AATCAGCCGCCCGCCGCTGGACCGGGTCGCGATGGTGATGATCGACATCGGCGGGCGGCTGATTCGCTAACGCGGTCGACCCCGATCCTTCTGCGCCGGAATGCCGACGGCGGTTGCGGTCCCCGCAGCGCTTGCTTACAGTCGTGTCAATGACGGATGAGGAAGCCTGGCGCAGCGCCTATAGCCATCCGGTGCCCTGGGGCACCGATTATCCGCCGATGTCGATGGTCGACCTCTTCGACCAATCGGCAGCGCGCCATGCCGCGCGGCCGGCGATCGACTTCATGGGGCGGCGTTACGATTACGCGCATTTGGCCGATGCGGTGCGCCGCGTCGCGACCGGGCTGGCGCAGATCGGCGTGGGGAAGGGTGACCGCGTCGGGCTGTTCCTGCCCAACGTGCCGCATTATCTGGCGGCCTATCACGGGGCGCTGCGCGCGGGCGCGACGGTCGTCAATCTCTCGCCGCTCTATACCGTCGACGAACTGTGCCATCAGATCGAGGATTCGGGCACGCGCGTGCTGTTCACGCTGACCGCGGCGCAACTGCTGCCGACCGCGCTGGCGGTATTGGACAAGAGCGCGCTGGAGCGGGTGATCGTGGGGTCGGTCGCGGGCGCGCTGCCGCCGGCCAAATCGCTGCTGTACCGGTGGTTCAAGCGCGCCGAGACCGCGCCGCGTCCCGACGATCCGCGCGTCACCGCCTTTTCGCGGCTGATCGACAATCGCGGCGATGCGCCGCCCGCCGCGATCGACCCCGAGCGCGACATCGCGCTGCTGCAATATACCGGTGGGACGACCGGCGTGCCCAAGGGCGCAATGCTGACCCATGCGAATGTCGCGGCCAATGCGCGGCAGGTCGCCGATCTCGACCCCCATCGCGACGCTACCGACCGGATCCTCGGCGTCCTGCCGCTGTTCCACGTCTTCGCCAACACCTGCGTCATGAACCGGACGATCGCGACCGGGGGTGAGGTGGTGCTGCTGCCGCGCTTCGATGCGAACCAGGCGCTGGCCGCGATCACGCGCACGCGCCCGACCGCGCTGCCCGGCGTGCCGACCATGTACCAGGCGCTGCTGGATCATCCGGCGCTGGCGGGCACCGATTTTTCGTCGCTGCGTGTCTGCATTTCGGGCGGGGCGCCGCTCAACGCCGAGTTGAAGCAACGGTGGGAGGCGGCGACCGGATCGGTCCTGGTCGAGGGATACGGCCTGTCCGAATCGAGCGGGGTGCTGAGCGTCAATCCCTATGAGGGCGCGCAAAAGGCCGGAACGATCGGCCAGCCGCTGCCCGCGACGATCCTGCGGCTGGTCGACAAGGAAGACCCGGCGCGCGACGCCCTGCCGGGGCAGCCGGGCGAGATCGTCGCGCGCGGGCCGCAGGTGATGGCGGGTTACTGGAACCGCCCGGATACCGACGGCACCACCTTCGCCACCGATGGCGAGGGGCGGCGCTGGCTGCGGACCGGGGATGTCGGGACGATCGACGCCGACGGGTTCGTCGCGATCGTCGACCGGCTGAAGGACATGATCGCGGTCGGCGGGTTCAAGGTCTTCCCCAGCCAGATCGAGGCGATCCTGTACCGCCATCCCGCGATCCGCGAGGCGCTGGTAATCGGGATGCCCGACGCCTATCGCGGCGAGGTGCCGCGCGCCTATGTTACGCTGGCCGAGGAGGCCGCCGAGGGAATCGGCGGCCCCGCGCTGATGGCGTGGCTGAACCCGCAATTGGGCAAGCATGAACGGGTCGATGCGGTCGTCGTGCGCGATTCGCTGCCCAAGACGATGATCGGCAAGCTCAGCCGCAAGGATTTGCTGATCGAGGTGCGGGCAGCGAATCGCGCACGACGACCGCATCGACCCGTTCATGCT
>NZ_LSJO01000318.1:0-4302 GCF_001556735.1 Sphingomonas sp. CCH9-F2
GGCAGCGCGACGCCGATCCCGCTGACCGCCGCGCCCTCGATCCCCGCCTCCTCCAGCAGCCCGCCGACATGGCCGCGGTAGAATGCCTGGACGTCGACCGGCATCGGGAACGCCATTTCGCGGCTGATCCGCGCGCGCACCGCGCCGCCGAAATCGACCGCCACCATGGTCAGGTGATCGCGGTCGATGTTGATGCCGATCGAAAAGGCGCCGCCCGGGCTGACGACCAGCCGCATCGCCGGCTGCCCACGCCCGCCGCGCCGCTGCCCGGCGGGCTGGAGCAGCCCGTCCTCCAGCAATCGGTTGGTGATGTTCGATACCGTCGCCGGGGTCAGCCCGGTGACCTGCGCGATATCGGCGCGCGTCGCCGCCCCCGCCACGCGGATGGCATGCAGCACCACGCGCTGGTTATGCTGACCGGCATGCTCGATGTTGGCACCCGCCAACCGCGGCCGGTAGCTAGGTGTGTCGCCCCCGCTCTCCATTCCAACGCAATGTACGGCATGGACAGAATATATCAATCGTTTTACGATTTTCCCGAAACGACTGAATTTGCGACGGGAGAATGGGATGCGATCGACGGGCTGGCTGCTGGCGGGGGCGATCGCGCTCACCGCGACGACGATGCCGGTCGCGGCGCAGGACCGCGCCGCGGATACGCGGACGCCCGATACGTTGGGCAGCGACACCGTCCACCCCGCCGACTGGCCCTCGCCGCGCTGGCCCTATCCGCGCGATCCCGCGATCGAACAGCGCGTCGCCGAGATCCTGAAGCGGATGACGGTGGAGGAAAAGGTCGCGCAGGTGATCCAGCCCGACATCGCGCACGTCACCCCCGCCGATATGCGCCGCTATCATTTCGGCTCGATCCTCAACGGCGGCAATTCGGCGCCCAACAACGACGAGTTCGCCCCAGCGCCGGAATGGCTGAAGCTGGCGGATGCCTTCTACGACGCCTCGGTCGATCGGTCGAACGGCGGCGTGGGGGTGCCGATGATCTGGGGGACCGATGCGGTCCATGGCCATTCGAACATCGTCGGCGCCACGCTGTTTCCGCACAATATCGGTCTGGGCGCGATGCGCGATCCCGCGCTGATCCAGCGCATCGGCGCAGCGACCGCGCAGGAAATCCGCGCGACCGGCATGGAATGGACCTTCGCGCCCACCGTCACGGTGCCGCAGGACTATCGCTGGGGCCGCGCATATGAAGGCTATTCGTCCGATCCCGCGCTGGTCGCCTCCTATGTCGGTGCGATGATCCGCGGGTTGCAGGGCGAACCGGGCAAGGAAGCGGTGCTGAAGGGGCCGCACGTCATCGCGAGCACCAAGCATTTCCTGGCCGATGGCGGGACGAAGAACGGCGTCGACCAGGGCGATGCGCAGATCGACGAGGCAACGCTGCGCCGCATTCATGGCGCCCCCTACGTCCCCGCGATCGAGAATGGCGTCGAAACGGTGATGGCCAGCTTTTCCAGCTGGAACGGGCGCAAGCTGACCGGGCACAAGGGGCTGCTGACCGATGTGCTCAAGAACCGGATGAACTTCGGCGGGCTGGTCGTGTCGGACTGGAACGCGCACGGCCAGGTCGCAGGCTGCACCAATGCCAGCTGCCCGACCGCGCTGCTCGCCGGGATCGACCTC
Source organism: Sphingomonas sp. CCH9-F2 (assembly GCF_001556735.1). Taxonomy (NCBI): domain Bacteria; kingdom Pseudomonadati; phylum Pseudomonadota; class Alphaproteobacteria; order Sphingomonadales; family Sphingomonadaceae; genus Sphingomonas; species Sphingomonas sp. CCH9-F2. The sequence continues at coordinate 1,642 of NZ_LSJO01000318.1, forward strand.
TACATGGCGCCGGACAGCTGGAAGCCGCTCTACGCCTCGCTCCTGTCGCAGGTGACATCGGGGCAGGTGCCGATGGCGCGGCTCGACGATGCGGTGTCGCGCATCTTGCGGGTGAAGGCGCGGATGGGCCTGTTCGAGGCGGGGCGCCCATCGTCGCGCCCGCTGTCGGGGCAGTTCGACCTGCTCGGCAGCCCCGCGCACCGCGCGATCGCGCGCGAGGCGGTGGCCAAGTCGCTGGTGCTGCTCAAGCAACAGGGGAGCGTCCTGCCGATCCGTCCCGGTGCCAAGGTGCTGGTGGCCGGCGACGGCGCCGACGATATAGCGCGCCAGTCCGGCGGCTGGACGCTGACGTGGCAGGGCACCGGCCTCGACAATGCGCGCTTCCCCGGCGCAACCTCGATCTGGAAGGGGCTGAACGACGCGGTCACCGCGGCGGGCGGCACCGCCACCCTGTCGCCGGAAGGCAGCTTCACCGCGAAGCCCGACGTCGCGATCGTCGTGTTCGGCGAGACGCCCTATGCCGAATTCCAGGGCGACGTGAAGGCGCTGCAACTCGCCCCCGAGCTGCGCCGCCCGTGGGACACGATGCGCGCGCTGAAGGCGAAGGGCGTGCCGGTCGTCGCGCTGATGATCACCGGGCGGCCGCTGTACGTGAACCCGGCGCTCAACCTCGCCGATGCCTTCGTCGTCGCATGGCTGCCGGGGTCGGAGGGCGGCGGGATCGCCGACGTGCTGGTCGCCGGGCGCGACGGCAAGGCGCCGCGCGGCTTCACCGGCACGCTGCCCACCGCCTGGCCGGTCAGCGCCGCGCCGGGCGCGCCCACGCTGTTCCCGTTCGGCTACGGCCTGACGGGCGCGGCGGCGTGGAAGACGCTGCCCGAAAATGCCGGGGTCGCGGACACCGCGACGGAGGGCGTGTACCTCGACCGCGGCGCACCCGGGACGGGCGGCTCGCTGACCGTCGCCGACGCCGACGGCACGTCGCCCGCGCGCATCACCACCCTGCCCGCGCGCGCGGCGGGGGGCGCGGTCACCGTGTCGGCCACCGACCATGTCGTGCAGGAAGGCGCGCGCCGCTTCACGGTCACCGGCCGCGGCGCGACGATTGCGGTCGAGCCGCAGGCGCCGCTCGACATTACCCGCCAGTCGAACGGCGATGTCCTGCTGGTGACGACGGTGCGCCGCGATACCGCACTGGCGGGCACCGCGACGATCGGGATGCGCACCGGCGATCGCCTCGCCACGCTGCCGCTGCCGCAGCTGGCCGCGCTGCCGCTGGGTCAGTGGAAGACGCTGGCAGTGCCGCTCAAATGCTTCGCGGGCGCCGGCGCCGATCTGGCGAAGGTCAATGCGCCGTTCGTCCTGACGCTCGGCGGTACGGGCACGATCAGCCTGTCGCGCGTCGCGCTCGGCATGGTCGCCGACCAGACGGTCGCCTGCGCGAAGTGAACGGCCGACGGGCCGCCCCGGCAATAGCCGGGACGGCCCGGCACGGCGTCACCGCGCCAGATCGGCGCTGATCGCCTCCAGATCGCGCCCGCGGGTTTCGGGGAACAGCCGCCACACCAGCGCCGCCTGCGCCAGCATCGCTGCGCCGAAGAACCAGAACGGCAGCGCCCGGTCCCAGTCCGCCACCAGCGGAAAGGCGAACGACAGCACCGCGTTGGCGACCCAGTGCGTCGCGCTGCCGATCGATTGCCCACGCGCACGCACGTCGGTGGGGAAGATCTCGCTGAGGTACACCCAGATCACCGCCCCCTGCGACATGGCGAAGGCGACGATGAACAGGATCAGCAACGGCAGCAGCCACGCCGCCGGTGCGGCCCCGGCATAGACCAATGCGACCCCGGCGAGCGCCAGCGCGGTCACCATGCCGCCGCCGATCAGCAGGGGCTTGCGCCCCACGCGGTCGATGATCGCCATGCCCGTGACCGTTGCGACCAGATTGGCCGCACCGATCGCGATCGCCTGCATGTCACCCGACACGCCGTGGAAGCCGGCGGCGGCGAAGATATCGTTCAAATAATAGAGGATCGCATTGATCCCCGACAGCTGGTTGAACAGCCCGATCGCGATCGCCAGCAGGATCGGCATCCGGTGGACGCGCCAGTCGAGCCGCCCGGTCCCGCCGCTCTCCACCACCGGCACCGCCGCCAGCCCCAGCCGCGCCGCCGCCGCCTGCGCCTCGACGTCGCGTCCGCGCGCGGTCAGCCAGCGCGGGCTTTGCGGCAACCCGGTCAGCAGCAGCAGGAACAGCCCCGCCGGCACCGCGGCCACGCCCAGTTTCCACCGCCACGCGATATCCGCGTGCACCGCCTGCGCCACAAGGTAATTGCTGAGGTACGCCACCAGGATGCCGGCGACGATGTTAAACTGGAACAGACCGACCAGCAGCCCGCGGCGCTGCGGCGGGCTGATCTCCGCGATATAGACCGGCACCAGCACCGACGACGCGCCGATCGCCAGCCCGCCCAGCACGCGGAACGCGACGAACGCCGGCAGCGACGTCGCCACCGCGCACCCCACCGCCGATATGACATACAACAGCCCGACGACGCGCAGCACCGCCAGACTGCCCCAGCGGTCGCCCGGTGGCCCGCTGAACAGCGCCCCCGCCAGCGTCCCCCACAAGGCGGCGGACACCGCCGCGCCCAGCCCTGC
>NZ_LSJO01000319.1:0-18880 GCF_001556735.1 Sphingomonas sp. CCH9-F2
GCCGCCCGCGCCGCCGCCGCATCGGTGGCCGCGACGTGGCCGCGCGTCTCATTCCCCCGCGTGTCGATCGCGACATAGTCGAAATCGGCCATCACTCCTCCCCGGCACGGGGAAGGGGACCGCTCGCGCAGCGAGTGGCGGAGGGGGACGACCACAGGGGGAACCGGGCGGGGCAGGCCCCCTCCACCATGCTACGCATGGTCCCCCTCCCCGTGCCGGGGAGGATCGGTATCCACCCCCTCGCTGCGGCTCACCCGCACCGCTTCCTCCGCGGTGGTGACGCCGCTTTCCACCAGCCGCCGCGCCGCGCTCGCCAGCGTGTCGTTGTTCGCGAAGGCATGGCGCGCGATCGCGTCCTCGTCGCCGCCGTCATTGATGAGGCGCCGCACCGTCGCATCGACGCGCACCGCCTCGTACACGCCGATTCGCCCCTTGAAGCCGGTGCGATTGCACTGCTCGCACCCGACCGCCTCGTACACCGTCGCCCGCGGATCGACGCCCAGCAGCGGCGCGACCGTGTCTGCGGCCACCGCCGGGCGGCGGCACGCCGGGCACAGCCGCCGCACCAGCCGCTGCGCGATCACCGCACGCAGCGTGCTGGCGATCAGGAACGGCTCCACCTTCATGTCTCGCATCCGCGTGATCGCGCCGACCGCGTCGTTGGTGTGGACGGTCGACAGCACCAGATGCCCGGTCAGCGACGCCTGCACCGCGATCTCGGCGGTTTCGCGGTCGCGGATCTCGCCGATCATCACCGTATCGGGGTCCTGGCGCAGGATCGCGCGCAAGCCGGCGGCAAAGGTCAGCCCGACCTTGGCATTGACCTGCGTCTGCCCGACGCCCTCGACGGCATATTCGACCGGATCCTCGACGGTCAGAATGTTGCGCGTCCCGTCGTTCAGCAGCCGCAACGCCGCATACAGCGTCGTCGTCTTGCCGCTGCCGGTCGGCCCGGTGACCAGCACGATGCCGTTCGGCTCGGCGATCGCCTCGCGCAGCAGCGCGTACATCGGCGGTGCCATCCCCAGCGCGTCGAGATCGATGCCCGCGTTTTCCTTGTCCAGGATACGCAGCACCACCCGCTCGCCCGCGCGGCTCGGCAGCGTCGAGACACGCACGTCCAGCAGCTTGCCGCCCAGCGTCAGGCCCATGCGCCCATCCTGCGGCACGCGCCGCTCGGCGATGTCCAGCCGCGCCATCACCTTGATACGGCTGACCACCACCGGCGCGACATGCGGCGGCATCCGCAGCGTCTCGCGCAGCACACCGTCGATGCGCATCCGCACCACCAAGCCGGTCTCATACGGCTCGATATGGATATCCGACACGCTGTTGCGCGCGGCATCGGCGATGACGCCGTTGATGAGGCGGATCGCCGGCGCGTCGTCGGCGGTGTCCAGCAGGTCCTCCGCGGTCGGCAGCCCCTCGGCCAGCAGGTCCAGCTCATCACCCATGCCCACCGCCGCGGCGGCGGTCGCCTGCCCGTCCATCGCATAATGATCGGACAGCAGCCGGTCGAACTCGGCCGGCGCGACCACCGCGATATCGAACGCGCGCCCCAGAACGCGCCGCACCTCGATCAGCGCGCGCGGATCGCTCCCATCGCGCAGCGCCACCCGATCGCCGTCCAGCACCACGCCGAACTTGCGCGCGAAGGCATAAGGCAGCACGACCGGCGGCACGACCAGCGTATCCGGGATCGCATCAGGCGCGACCGGCACCGGCGCCGCATCCGCCGCGTCGATCTGCGCGCCGGTGCGGACGATCATTTCTTCCGCCCCGGAATGGTCACCACCGAATTGCGATAGACCGGCACGCCGACGCGCATGTCCTCGATACTGCCCGGCTGCCCGGCCGGGGGCAGCGGCGGCGTGGTGCCCATATATTCGCGCACCAGCGTGTCGATCGACGGCTCCGACGACGGGTCCTGCTGCCCCTGTTGCAGGCGCAGATATCCGTACCGCTGCTCGGTGACGCGGCGGTTGTCCTGCGCGGTGCGGATCACCGTCGGGCGGATGAAGATCATCAGGTTGGTCTTGGCGCGCGTCTTCGCCTTGGACTTGAACAGATTGCCCAGCAGCGGAATGTCGCCCAGCAGCGGGATGCGCTCGATCGTGCGGCGTTCCTCGTCGCTCAACAACCCGCCGATCACCCCGATCGCGCCGTCGTCGACGGTCAGCACCGTCTCCACCTCACGCTTGTTGAGGATGAGGTCAGAATTGTTGTTCGACACCGGCCCCGCGATCGAGCTGACCTCCAGGTGCAGGTTCAGCTTGATCGTCCCGGATGAATTGACCTGCGGCCGCACGTCCAGCCCGATGCCGACATTCTGCCGCTGCGTGGTGCGGAAGGCGTTGTCGAAATTGGCCGACAGCGCCTCGCCGGTGGTGATCGGGATCTCCTGCCCGACCAGCGTATGCGCCTCCTGATTGTCGATCGTCATGATCTGCGGCACCTGCAGCAGGTTCGACTGGTTGTCGGCCTTCACCGCATTGATGATCGCGCCGAACACCGTCTGGCCGATCTGCCCGCCGAACCCGCCGAACCCGCCCGACGATCCGATGATCGAACTGATCGCCGATTGCGTCAGCTGGTCGGTGCCGGGGCTGTTGGTGACGGTCTCGGTCTTCGTCCCGTCCGGCGCGGTCACGATCGTGCGCGTGCCGCCCAGGTTGCGCCCGCCAATCGCGCCGGCGATCTGCAGGATGTTCGGTGCCGAATTGCTGAACGTCGATGCGGCGAAGGCGCCGCCGTCCAGGTTGCCCAGGATGAATTGCGCGCCCAGCCGGTTGACCGTGCTGTCCGACACTTCGGCGACGATCGCCTCCACCAGCACCTGTTGCCGGCGCTGGTCAAGCCGCGCGATCACGTCGCTCAGCTGGCGCTGCACGTCGGCGGGCGCGGCGATGACGATCGCGTTGGCGCCGGCATAGCGGGTGACGACCGCGGCGGTGCGCCGCCCCTCACCGGTGATCGCCGCCTGTTGCGGTTGCCCGCCGGACGATTGCGTCGCGGCCGGCGACGGCTGCGCGCGCGTCGCCGGCTGCGGCGTCGCACCCACCCCGGTCGCGCCGGTGCTCGACGTGCTCAGCCCGGTGCGCGACAGCCCCTGTTCCTGGATCGCGTCGGGCGCCTGCCCGACCAGCTGCTGAAGCACGGGCACCAGCTGCGTCGCGTCGGCATTTTCCAGGAACACGACCTTGATCTCGGTCGCGTTGCGCGCGCTCTGGTCCAGGTCGCGCGCCAGTGCCGCCAGCCGCGCCACCGTCTGCGGATCGCCGCGCAGCGCCACCGCGTTGGAGCTTTCGATCGCCACCGCCGCCGCGCCGCCACCCGGCCCGGTCGCCGCGCCGGCGCCCCCACCGCCCGCCAGCCCCTGCAACGCGGTCGCCACGTCGCTTGCGCGCGCGTTGCGAAGCGCGATGACGCGCGTCGACGACGTGTCGGTGTCGATCCGGCGCACCACTTCGCGCACGCGCCGGACGTTGTCGGCGAAATCGACCACCACCAGGCTGTTGCCGCTGCGGTTGGCGGTGACCGACCCTTGCGCGCTCACGAGCGGGCGCACCGTGTCCACCGCCTGCGCGGCATCGCCGGAACGCAACCGGATGATCTCGGTCACCAGCTGGTTGCGCGCCGCACCCGCCACGCCGACGCGGCCGGGCTGGCTGGCGGCATTGTCGATCGGCTGGACGCGGAACGCGCCATTGGCGGTCGGCACTGCGACCAGCCCGTTGGCGCGCAGCGTCGACAGGAACACTTCCAGATATTCGGAGCGCGACAGCGGCCGGTCGGTGACGACCGTCACCTTCCCCTGCACGCGATTGTCGATGATGAAGGTGCGCCCGGTCACCTTCGCGGCATCGGCGATGAACGCGCGGATATCGGCGTCTCGGACGTTGAGAGTCGTCTGGGCCAGCGCCGGCGCAGCGGCCGCAAGGAGCGCGATAGGGGCGAGATAAGGCTTCATCAGGATACCGGAATGGAGAGCGGAAGCGCCTGTCCGTCGCGCTCCACCGTCAGGGAAAGGGTGCCGCCGGCCGCGCTGTCGCGCACCAGCCGTTCGAGATCGCCGGCGCCCGCCACCGGCTTGCCGCCGACTTGCGTCACCACGTCGCCGTCGCGCAAGCCCGCCGCGGCGAAGCTGCCGCCGCCCTGCCCGCGCACCGTCAGCCCGGTGACGCGCCCGCCCTCGATCCGCGGGATCGCACCGATATCCGCGCGCAGCCGCTCGACCGGCAGCGTCACGCCCGCCGCCGCCGGCGCGGCGGGGCCGGTCACGCTTGCGGCGCTGGCGGCGGGCCCAGCGCCGGCGCTGCTGGCGGGATCGAGGAACAGTTCTTGCGTCGCGCCGCCGCGATCCAGCGTGACATGGTCGAACGCCACCGCCTTCAGCGTGATGCCGGGGGTGACCTCCTCACCCACGCTGACGCTTTTCTGGATGCCGTCCGGCCCCGCCACGATCGCCGATCCGCGCCCGCCGGCCGCGTCCATGCGCGTGCCGAACAGCGTCAGTTGCAGCGACGCGGCCGCCGCCGGCGCCTGCCCGCCCGTCACGCGATAAAAGGGATCGAACCCCGCCAGCACGCCCGCGGGATCGGCGGGAATCGTCGGAGCGGCGGGCATCCACGCCCCCAGCGGGGCGACCGGGGTCACGATCACCCACAGCAGCCGCGCGCACTGCACCGCCAGCCCCGCCAGCAGCAGCAATTCCGCAGCCGAATAGATGCTGACGACGGGCAAACGCCTCAGGATCGCCCGCGCGCGGGCGTCGAACTTCAATCGCATGCGCTTGGCCAACTCCCCGCGAGCGCCCGGCTAGGCCGCGCATGTTACAGCGCCATTGCGCGCTTGTGTAATATTTCTCTGCTTGGGCGCGCGCGGGGGGCTGTGGCAAGGAAGGGCCATGGCCAGCGACCCGATCGTCTCGCATCTTTCCGCCCAGCCCGGCATCCAGAAGGTGCCCAGTCCCAAGCTGACGCTGTTCCTGCGGCGCGGCTTCCTGGACGCCGCGACCTGCGCCGCGCTGGTCGAACGGATCGACGCGCACCGCCGCCCCTCGACCGTCTCCGATCATAATGGCGACAACGCCTTTCGCACCAGCGAGACGTGCGACCTGTCGGCCGCCGACCCGCTGGTCGCCGCAGTCGACGCGATGCTGGCGGCGTTCACCGGGCTCGACCCCGCCTATGGCGAACCGCTCCAGGGGCAGCGCTATGCCGTGGGGCAGGAGTTCAAGGCGCACACCGATTATTTCGAACCCGACGGCGTCGATTTCGAGAAATATTGCAGCATCGCGGGCAACCGCACCTGGACCGCGATGGTCTATCTCAACGAACCCGACGCCGGCGGCGCGACGCGGTTCAAGGCGATCGACAAGACCATCCAGCCCGAGACCGGCAAACTGGTGTGCTGGAGCAACCGCCGCCCCGACGGCAGCCTCAACCCGTCGACGCTCCATCACGGGATGAAGGTGCGCGCCGGCACCAAATACGTCATCACCAAATGGTATCGCGAACGCCCCTGGGGCTGGTGACGGTACCGCAAACGGCAAACCCCGCGCCGTCCATCGACGACGCGGGGCCTTGCTCATCCGTGCGACCGATCAGAACGTGACGCTGGCGCCCAGCGTGAACATCCGGCCGAGGCGGTAACGGTTGACGTCGACGACATTGCCGCCCTCGAACGTCTGCCGCTCCTGATAGCGCGTACCCGTCAGGTTGCGCCCTTCCGCCTTGATCTCGATCTGCTGGCCCAGGAACTGGGTCTTCTGCCGCGCGACCAGGTCCAGGCGGATGCCTGGCCGCTCGACGATATCCGGCTGGAAGCCGACGCCGCCCAGCAGCGACGGGCCGCGGTTGGTGACGCGGTCGCTGGCATAGTTGAACAGCGCGGTCACCTGCGTGCCGTTGTCGGTGTCCTCGTAACCCAGCTGCAGGTTGACCAGGTGATCCGACTGCCCCGTCAGCGGCGCGCCGTCGCGGAACAGCAGGCGGGCCGGCGCGAAATTGGCCTGGCAACCGCCCAGCGTCGTACCTTCCAGCACGCCGGGGACGCAGGTGTCGTCCGCGGTGATCTTCGACTGGGTATAGGTGTAGTTGGCGATGATCACCGCCCGCTTGCCCGCCATCCCGTCGGAGATGAAGTCGAGCGGCACGTACTTCTGCAGCTCGACCTCGGCACCCCACAGCGTCGCCTTGGGCAGATAGGTGAAGCCGGTCTGCAACCGCGCGTCGGGCGTCGGATAGAAGCCGACCTGCTCGATCGGGCGATCGATCCGCTTGTAGAAGCCCGCCGCGGTGATCCGCTGGTCACGCGCGAAGAACCATTCGTAGCGCGCTTCCAGATTGTACAGCTCGCTGTCGCGCAGCCGCGGGTTGCCGAAGAACAGGCGATCCGATTCGAAATCGCGGAACGCCTGCGGCGCCAGTTCGCGGAACTGCGGGCGGGCGATCGTCTTCGACGCGGCGACACGCAGCTGCATGTTCTCCGCGAAATTCCACGTCAGCGTCGCCGCCGGCAGGAAATAGTCGTTGTTCAGCAGCGTCCCGGTCGAGTTGACCGGCGTGACCTGCTGCTTGGCGGTTTCGTATCGAACGCCGATGATCGCGCGCAGCCCGTCGAACGCCTCCGCCTCGGCCTGGACATAGCCGGCGTGGATGCGCAGCTTGGCGTCATAGGCGTAGGAGCCGTTCTGCCCCGCGTCGAAGCGCAGCTGCACCGCATTCTGCGCCGGCGTGCCGGTGGGCGACACCGCGCAGCCGTTGAGGACGTCCGGCGACAGCAGGAAGTCGGGGCGGAACAGGTTGCACGGGAACGGGATCTGCGAACCCGTCGTAGTCTGGTAGACGAACGGCAGGCGGGTCGACGTGCGATCGTTGTCGGAGAAGTAATAGCCGCCCGACAGCGTCATCGGCCGCTCGCCCGCCAGCTTGTAGGCGACGTCCGCCTGACCGGAGTACAGGTTCTCGTCCAGCTCGCTGAACACCACCGTGGCGAACCGGTCGAAGGCGTTGGTCGCCTGCCACACGCCCGGGCAGTTGAGCGCGCTGCCACCGACCGGCACGTCGACCGTGATGTTCAGCGCGGTGTTGCACAGGTAGATGAACTGGCGCTCGTACGGCGACTTGCGCTTCGAATTGGCATAGGCGCCGCGCAGGTCCACCGACAGGCCGTCGACCGGCTTGAACTCGCCGACCAGCTGCGTCTCGATCAGCTGCCGTTCGAAGAAGCTGGTGTTCTGCTGGAACAGCGGCGCGCCGCTGGAATTGTTGTAGATCGTCGCCGCCGACGCGCGGCCCTGCTTCAGCGAATCGTGGATGTACACGTTCGTCCAGCGGATGCGGTTCGCGTCGAACTCCGCACCGAAGCCCAGCAGGCCGTTCACCACCGCGCGATTGTCGGTGATGACGGTGTGGAAGTCGTTGCGCAGCGACCCCGTCTCCTGGACGGTATCCTGCTGCGTCACGTCGCGGGTGCGCCACGTGTTCGAAATGCTGCCGGTGGCGACCACGCCCAGCCGGGTCGCGCCCAGATCGCCGGTCAGGCCAGCGCTCAGCTCGCCGGACCAGTTCGGCGGGATATCGCCGTTGCGCTGGAGCAGCGTGGTCGGCGCATTCGACAGCTGCGCGACCTGCTCGGTCGGGATCACGCCGGTGCCGGTCGGCGCCGCCTTGATGAAGCCGGGAACGCGGCGCTCGCCGTTGTCATAGCCCAGCCAGTCGGTCTTGGAGCCGTAATAGGTATAGCCCAGCCGCCCGGTCGTCTCGGTATCCACCGTGATCGATGCGCCGCCGGTGATGAAGCTTTCGTCCGGGATCGCCTTTGTCGTCAGGTTGATGACGCCGCCGCCGAACTCGCCCGGGTAATTGGCCGAATAGGTCTTCTGCACCAGCGCCGATCCGACGATCGACGTCGGGAAGATATCGAGCGGGACGGTACGGCGCAGCGGCTCGGGGCTGGGCAGCGGCGAACCGTTGAGCAGCGCCGACGAATAGCGATCGCCCAGGCCGCGCACGAAGACATAGCCGTTGCCGACCACCGACAGGCCGGTGACGCGGGTCAGCGCGCCGGCGATATCGCCTTCGCCGGTGCGCGCGATATCCGCCGCCGACAGGACGTTGACCACCTGCGCGGTCGCGCGGACGGTATTGGGGATGTTACGGCCGACGACGACGATATCCTCGCTGGCGGAGGTATCGACGCCCGGCGCGGACACTTCCGCCTGATCCTGCTGCGGATCGGCAGCCGGATCGGCGGGCGTGTCCGGCGAGGCCGTGGCGGGAGCCGGGGCCGGCGCGGCGGGCGCGCCGGTGGAGGGGGCGACCTGCGCCAGCGCCGCGGGGGCGACCAGCGTGGTGGTCAGCAGGAGAAGCGATGCGTAGGCGGTGCGCTGGCGCATGGATCGGGCCTTCCGATAGGGGGCAAAGAGCGGGGCCGGGGCGGCGTGTGCGCGCCCCGGCCGACCGCCGGTCAGTGAAGCGCGATGCGCCTCACCGGCCCTGGCACTGGAAGTAGACCGAGTTGAACGTCGGCGGCCCCACGTCCTGCAGCGCGCTGTTGGCCGGGCGGATCGTCGAGCGATCGTTGCCGGTCGCCGCCGCGCCGTTCACCTGGTTGCTGGCGATCATGTTGACGCAGGTCTGGCCGGCCGGGGTCTTCACCACGCCGTTGACGAACGCGAAGTCCGCACCGCCGCGCAGGCGGATCGCCGACGGCGCCGACGTCGTCTGGACGAAGGTGAAGTTGGCGTAGCGGCCGTAGGTGCGCGGCAGCAGGTCTTCCGAGCCGTTCGAGTCGATCTCGGTCGCGAACGAGTCGGCGGTCGAACCGCCGGCCTTCTGCGCCGCGATGATGAACTGCATGAACCCGCGCCAGCCGTTGTCGACGTCGAAGCCGTCGTCGTCGGCGCCGGTCACCACGAAATACTTGATGTTGGCGGTGCCGCCGAAGATCTCGACGCCGTCATCCGACGAATTGTGGCTCTGCACGTGGTCGATCACGGTGCCCGAACCGACGCCGCCCAGCGTCAGGCCCTGCAGCTCGTTGCCCTCGCTGATCGCGATGCCGGTGTAGCGGATCTGGACGTACTGCAGCGCACCCGAGCTGTCGGTCTGATTGGTGCCGCCGTAGAAGCGGCCGGTCACGCCCTCGATCGCCTGCTGGCAGGTGGTCGACGTGCCGCCGGCATCGTTCGGGCCGGTGCCGGTGGCGCACACCGCGGTCGGCGCGCGGCCCAGCAGGACGACGCCGCCCCACAGGCCCTGGGTCGCGTCGGACACGCCGTTGTTCACCAGGTTCTGCTGCGCGGTGAAGACGATCGGCGCATCGGCGGTGCCGACCGCGTTCAGCTTGCTGCCGCGGTTGACCAGCAGCAGATCGTTCGACGATTCGCTGGCATCGGCGGCGAGCACCACGCCCGGCGCGATCGTCAGCGTCACGTTGCTGGTGCCGTCGACGCCCACTTCGGTCTGCCCGCGGAAGCGATAGACGACGCCCGCGATCTTCGGCAGCGAGAGGTCGGCGGAAATGACGCCCGGCAGGCGGCAGTAACGCCAGGACGGGTTGGCCGCGCCGCTCGGCGTGAACGTGCCGTCGTCGATCAGGCCGGTCGGGCAGACCGAGGTCGCGGCGGCATAGGCGCCGATCGACGGCACCGCGCCGCACTGCGCGCTGTTCAGGAACGCCGCGGTGGTCGACGAACAGGTCCAGCCGGAGAAGGCGCTGTCGTTCGGGCCGCTCAGCGCGCCGACATAGCTGGTGTTCTGGATGAAGCTGGTGTTGCCCAGCACCGTCTGCGGGTTGCTGGCGGTGGTCAGCGAGGTGCCGTTGACGGGATAGACGCCGTTCAGCGTGTTGCCGAAGCCGTTGACGTTGTTGTTAGCGCCCGCGTTCACGATCGCCAGTTGCTCGTCTGCGGTGATCGTCACGCCGCCCTGCGTCGTCGCGGTGGCGAACTGCGCCGCGGTCAGCGCGGTCGGGGTCGGGGTACCGGTCGGCGTCGGGGTCGGCGCCGGCTGGTTGATGACGACACCGATCGAACCGGCGCCCGGCGAGGCGACATCGTCCGCGCCGCACGACGCGAGGAACAGACAGGCGGTGGTCGCCAGCAGGCTGCTGTGACGACGGCTGAAGCTGAGCATGAAACACTCCCTTTGATGGCGGGTCCGTCCCTCGGATCCCCGGAAACGGAAGGGCGGCTGGCCCGTCCGTTCGTCCCATCGGCGGCGCTAGGCGCGGGAGGTGACAATAGAATGCAGGTTTGAAGTCAGTTGAATGACGCATGAGTGACGTTTTGATGACGTCACCCGAAAGCCACGTGCGCGACCGAGGCGGCCCCGCGCCGCGTCAGCGCGCAAACGAAAAACCCCGCCGGCACGGGCCGGCGGGGTCTGTCGGACATGGTGGGCGCGACAGGGATTGAACCTGTGACCCCACCCGTGTGAAGGGTGTGCTCTACCGCTGAGCTACGCGCCCGATCCGTATCGGAGCGGCGCGTCTACGCAAAGCGTGTGCGCCTGTCCAGCACTTAAATGTCCAGCGCTTAATTCAGCGAATCCTTCAACACCTTGCCCGCCTTGAACTTGGGCTGGTTGGACGCCTTGATCGTCATCGGCTCGCGGGTGCGCGGGTTGCGCCCGATCGAGGCCTTGCGCTTGCTGACCGCGAAGGTGCCGAATCCGACCAGGCGCACTTCGTCGCCCTTCTTCAGGCTGGCCGAAATCGTGTCGAACACCGCCTCGACCGCGCGGCTTGCCTCGTTCTTGCCAAGCCCCGCCGACGTCGCCACCGCCGCGATCAGTTCCTGCTTGTTCATCCGAAATTGCCCCGTTTCTTTACAGTTTACGCGATTTGAAAGAGATTCGCGGCTTGCGGCCACATCCGCCCAGTAATGCGCGGGCACGGACGCGAGTCAAACGAAACCGCCGCGCGGCCTTGCCGTGCGGCGGTGACGTTCTGCTGACAATCGTGTGCGATTGCGGTCAGTGGTGCAGTTCGCCCCCCGCCGGCGCGATCGTCGCGGGCGGCAGCGCCGCCAGTTCGTCCGCTTCGGTCCACACGATCGACTCGAGTGGCCGCGTCAGCGCCAGCTTCAGCACCTCGTCGACATGCGCCACCGGCACGATCGTCAGTCCGTCGCGGATGTTCCGCGGGATCTCGACGAGGTCCTTCTCATTCTCCTTCGGGATCAGCACCGTCTCGATCCCGCCGCGCAGCGCCGCGAGCAGCTTTTCCTTCAGCCCGCCGATCGGCAGCACCCGCCCGCGCAGCGTTACCTCGCCGGTCATCGCCACTTCCTTGCGCACCGGAATGCCGGTCAGCGTCGACACGATCGACGTCACCAGCCCGATTCCCGCCGACGGGCCGTCCTTGGGCACCGCACCTTCGGGAAGATGGATGTGGATGTCCTTGCGATGGAACAGGCTGGGCTTGATCCCGAACGACGGCGCGCGCGCCTGGACGAAGCTGAAGGCGGCCTGCACCGATTCCTTCATCACATCGCCCAGCTTCCCGGTCACCTTCGCCGCGCCCTTGCCCGGCACGGTGACGCTCTCGATGGTCAGCAATTCGCCGCCTACCTCGGTCCATGCCAGTCCGGTCACCGCGCCGATCTGGTCCTCGGTCTCCGACAGGCCGTGGCGGAACTTCTGCACGCCCGCGAAATCGGCGAGGTTGTCGGGCGTGATCGTCACGCTTTCCACCTTGCCCTCCAGGATCTGGCGCAGCGCCTTGCGCGCCAGCCTGGCGATCTCGCGCTCCAGCGTGCGCACGCCGGCCTCGCGGGTGTAGCGCTGGATCAGCGCGCGCAGCCCTTCCTGCGTCAGCGTGAACTCGCCGGGCTTGAGCCCGTGCGCCTCGATCTGCTTGGCGATCAGATGGCGCTCGGCGATCTCGACCTTCTCGTCCTCGGTATAACCCTCCAGCCGGATGATCTCCATCCGGTCGAGCAGCGGCTGCGGCAGGTTGAGCGTGTTGGCGGTGCACACGAACATCACGTCCGACAGATCGATATCGATCTCCAGATAATGGTCGTTGAACTTCGCATTCTGCTCGGGGTCCAGCACCTCCAGCAGCGCCGACGCCGGATCGCCGCGGAAATCCTGTCCCAGCTTGTCGATCTCATCCAGCAGGAACAGCGGATTGGACGCCCCCGCCTTCTTGAGGTTGGTGACGATCTTGCCCGGCAGCGATCCGATATAGGTGCGCCGGTGGCCGCGAATCTCCGCCTCGTCGCGCACCCCGCCCAGCGACTGGCGGATGAACTCGCGACCCGTCGCCTTGGCGATCGACTTGCCGAGCGAGGTCTTTCCGACGCCCGGCGGCCCGACCAGGCACAGGATCGGCCCCTTCAGCTTGTTGGTGCGCGCCTGCACCGCCAGATACTCGACGATCCGGTCCTTGACCTTGTCGAGCGCATAATGATCCTCGTTCAGGATCGCCTCGGCAGCGGGAATGTCCTTCTTGATCTTGCTGCGCTTCCCCCACGGCAGCCCCAGCAGCACGTCCAGATAGTTGCGCACCACCGTCGCCTCGGCGCTCATCGGCGCCATGGTCTTCAGCTTCTTCAGCTCGGCGGTCGCCTTGCTGCGCGCTTCCTTCGACAGCTTCAGCGCGGCGATCTTCTGGGTCAGCTCGGCGATCTCGTCGCCCTCGCCTTCCTCGCCCTCGTTGCCCAGCTCGCGCTGGATCGCCTTCAGCTGCTCGTTGAGGTAATATTCGCGCTGCGTCTTCTCCATCTGGCGCTTGACGCGGCTCTTGATCTTCTTCTCGACCTGCAGGACGCCCAGCTCGCCTTCCATCAGCGCATAGGCCATCTCCAGCCGCTTGAGCGGGTCGGCCTCCATCAGCAGCGCCTGCTTCTCCGCGACCTTGACCTGGATGTTGCCCGCGACCGTATCCGCCAGCCGCGCGGCGACGTCGATCTCGGCCAGCTGCGCAGTCAGTTCGGCGGGAAGCTTGCGGTTGAGCTTGGCGTAATTCTCGAACTGGCTGACGACGGAGCGCATCAGCGCCGCCGCCTCGGTGCCCGACACCTCGGGATCCTCCAGCGCGGCGACCTCGGCTACCAGGTGATCGCCCGCCTCCTCCAGCGCCTCCAGCGTCGCGCGCACCTTGCCCTCCACCAGCACACGCACGGTGCCGTCGGGCAGTTTCAGCAGCTGGAGCACGGTGGCGGTGACGCCCATCGTGTACAGGTCGTCGCGCGCCGGATCGTCCTCGGCAGGGTCCAGCTGCGCGACGAGGAAGATTTCCTTGTCCGCGGCCATCGCGGCTTCCAGCGCGGCGACCGATTTGTCGCGTCCGACGAACAGCGGCACGATCATGTGCGGGAAGACGACGATATCGCGAAGCGGAAGAACGGGAAGAGTGGTCGTCATGAATACTCCGGTGCCGCACGAACGACGCGGCGATCGTCCATTATATGGTGCGTTTCGCCCCCGCATCAATCACGCTTGCCGTGCATCGCGATACTTCCGCGCGTGCGATGCGTTCGGGCCACGATCACGTGACAAGGATGACGTCATGACCCGTATCGCACTGCTGCGTACCGCCGAGATGGCGGCGATGTTCATGATCGGCGACGGCGTGGCTGGGCTGGTCCAGCCACGCCGCCATGTCGCGCTGTGGCAGGATCGCGCGCTGGGCGCGGAACGCACCGTCCGCCCGTTCGTGGGCCACCCCGCGCGCCGCCGCGCCTATGCGCTGGCGCAGATCGCCGCCGGGCTGCTGCTCGCCTCGCGACTCCACACCGGTCAGGGGACGACCGTGGTGAACAGATAGACCGCGAAGATCACCAGATGCACCGCGCCCTGCATCACCGTGGTGCGTCCGTTCCCCAGCGAAATCGTCGCGACGAACAGCGACAGCGCCAGCAGGATCAGCTTCATCGGCCCGATCCCCAGCGCAAGCGGCAGGTCGAGCGCCAGGCTGACGATCGCGACCGCCGGGATGGTCAGCCCGATCGTCGCCAGTGCCGATCCCAGCGCAAGGTTCAGGCTGGTCTGGATGCGGTTGCGCTTCGCCGCGCGATAGGCGGCGAGGCTTTCGGGCGCTAGCACCAGTGCGGCGATCACCACGCCGACGATCGCCAGCGGCAGCCCGGCGCCGAGCACCGCGCGCTCCACCGTTGCCGACAGTGCCTTGGCCAGCATCACCACCGCGACCAGCGCGACCAGCAGCACGCCGAACGCGATCACCGTCGTCTGCCGCGACGGCATTGGCGCGTGATCCTCGACGTCGTCGGTCTGCGGCAGGAAATAGTCGCGGTGACGCACCGTCTGCACCATAACGAACATGCCGTACAGGAACAGGCTGACCACCGCGACCAGCAGCAGTTGCGACGTGGCATAGAAGGGGCCGGGCGTGGTGGAGGTGTAGCTGGGCAGCACCAGCGTCAGCACCGCCATCGCCGCCAGCGTGCACAACGCCGCACTGACCCCGCGCAGCGAGAAACGCTGCTCGCGATGGCGCACCCCCCCGGCCATCAGACAGATGCCGATGATGCCGTTCAGGATGATCATGATCGCCGCGAACACCGTATCGCGCGCCAGTGCGGAGGCATCGCCCGCATCGCTGAGCATCAGCGACACGATCAGCGACACCTCGATCACCGTCACCGCGATCGCCAGCACCAGCGTCCCGAACGGCTCGCCGACGCGGTGCGCAACCACCTCCGCATGGTGGACCGCCGACAGCACGCACCCGATCAGGATCAGCGACGCCGCGACCGTCCCCGCCGCGCCCAGTTGATAGAGCGACGTCAGTACCGCCAGCATCCCCGCCGCGGGCAGCGCGAGCGTCCAGAGCGGCAACGACAGCCGCCCCAGCAACGCGCGTCGGGTGGCGGGCGGTGGAAGGGATTCGTCGCTGATCGTCATGCTGCGGTGCTGGCTCCTTTCCCCACCAATGCACGACGCGCGGCGACGATCCGCGCCCGTAACGAAAGCCGCGTCAGGAACCTCGTGCGGCCGCGCGGCGCATCGACCAGAATGGCGGCCCCCCACCCGGCACCCGCCAGTCGCCCACCAGTTCGAACCCCAGTGCCGCGTACAGCCCCAGGTTCTTCTCCGTCGCCGTTTCCAGATAGCAGGGGACGCCCGTCGCATCGGCCCGTGCCAGCCCGGCACGGATCGACGCGCCGCCCAGTCCCTTGCCCTGCTGCGCCGGATCGACGCCGGCGATGTGCAGGTACCAGAACGGCTCGACGGGAAAATGCTCCGCGATCACCGCGCTCAGCCGCAGCGCGCGACCTACCGCCGGCCCCAGCGCGGCGAGCAGCGGCACCGCGCGCGCCGCGGTGGACCACAGCGGCGCCTCCGGCCGCCCCGGTCGCCGCCACAGCGTCGCGGCATCGGCCTTCCCGCTGACCAGCCGCATCCCGTCGCGATCCTGGGCGAACAGTTGCGCGAACAATCGCGGCAGGCCCGTCGCGCGCCGGTCGGGATCGGGAAAGATGTAGCTCATCGCCGGATCGTCGGCGAACGCGCGCGCCAGCATGCCGGCCACCGCCGGCGCATCGCTGGCGGCCGCATCGCGGATCGTCATCATGCCCGTCCCCCCTCATGAAGAACGGGCGCCGCCGCATGATGCGACGACGCCCGGTCCCGTTCTACATCGCCGTTCCGGCCGCGTCAGGCGACTTCGCCGGCCTTCTTCTTGTCGGCATAGACGCGCACCGGCTCCTTGCGGCCGTCCACCACGTCCTTGTCGATCATCACCTCGTCGACGCCGTCCATGCCGGGCAGGTCGAACATCGTGTCGAGCAATATGCCCTCCAGGATCGAGCGAAGCCCGCGCGCACCGGTCTTGCGCTCGATCGCCTTCTTGGCGACCGTGGTCAGCGCGTCGTCGGTGAAGCCCAGCTTCACTTCCTCCATCTCGAACAGCTTCTGGTACTGCTTGACCAGCGCGTTTTTCGGCTCGGCCAGGATCTTGACCAGCGCGGGGACGTCCAGGTCCTCCAGCGTCGCGATCACCGGCAGACGGCCGACGAATTCGGGGATCAGCCCGAACTTCAGCAGATCCTCCGGCTCGGTCTGGCGCAGCACCTCGCCGGTGCGCTTCTCCTCGGGGGAAGCGACATAGGCGCCAAAGCCGATCGACTTGCCCTGCAACCGGTCGCCGATGATCTTCTCCAGACCGGAGAAGGCGCCGCCGCAGATGAACAGGATGTTCGTCGTGTCGACCTGCAGGAATTCCTGCTGCGGATGCTTGCGCCCGCCCTGCGGCGGCACGCTGGCGGTGGTGCCCTCCATCAGCTTCAGCAGCGCCTGCTGCACGCCCTCACCGGACACGTCGCGGGTGATCGACGGGTTTTCCGCCTTGCGGCTGATCTTGTCGATCTCGTCGATATAGACGATGCCGCGCTGCGCGCGTTCGACATTATAGTCGGACGCCTGCAACAGCTTGAGGATGATGTTCTCCACATCCTCGCCGACATAGCCCGCCTCGGTCAGCGTCGTCGCGTCGGCCATCGTGAACGGCACGTCCAGGATACGGGCGAGCGTCTGCGCGAGCAGCGTCTTGCCGCAACCGGTCGGGCCGACCAGCAGGATGTTGCTCTTGGCCAGCTCGACGTCGGCCCCCTTGGCGCCGTGGTTCAGCCGCTTGTAGTGGTTGTGCACCGCCACTGACAGGACGCGCTTGGCCTGCTTCTGGCCGATGACGTAATCGTCCAGCACGTCGCAGATTTCCTGCGGCGTGGGCACGCCGCCGTCCTTCTTCGCGACCAGCGCCGACTTCGTCTCCTCACGGATGATGTCGTTGCACAGCTCCACGCACTCGTCGCAGATGAAGACCGTCGGACCGGCGATCAGCTTGCGCACCTCGTGCTGCGACTTGCCGCAGAACGAGCAATACAGGGTGCTCTTGGAGTCGCCGCCGGAGAGCTTCGTCATTCAAACCGTTCCTTCCGCGCTGCCGCGGTATGCTGGGCCGGACATGCTAACCCGGCCCGGATGCTCCCGGCAATGCCGGAAAGCGATTAAGATTATGCCGACGGCTGCGTTTCGTCGGTCGGGACGGGCCGCTTGTCAAACACCTCGTCGATCAGGCCGAACGCCTTGGCCTCGTCCGACGACATGAACTTGTCGCGGTCCATCGCCTTCTCGATCTCCTCCAGTGGCTGGCCGGTGTACTTGGCGTACAGCTGGTTCAGCGAGTGGCGGATGCGCAGGATCTCGCGCGCCTGGATCTCGATGTCGCTGGCCATGCCCTGCGCGCCGCCCGACGGCTGGTGGATCATGATCCGCGCGTTGGTCAGCGCCACGCGCATGCCCGGCTCGCCCGACGCCAGCAGGAAGCTGCCCATCGACGCGGCCTGACCGATGCACACCGTGCCGACGCGCGGGCGGATGTACTGCATCGTGTCGTGGATCGCCATGCCCGCCGTGACGACCCCGCCCGGCGAGTTGATGTACATGAAGATGTCCTTCTTCGGATTTTCCGATTCCAGGAACAGCAACTGCGCGGTGATCAGGCTGGCCATGCCGTCCTCGACCCCGCCGGTGACGAACACGATCCGCTCGCGCAGCAGGCGGCTGAAGATGTCGAAGCTGCGCTCGCCGCGATTCGACTGTTCGATGACGATCGGCACCAGCCCGGCCTGGGTCTGCTGCATACCGACGCCGGCACGCGCCAGCGCCCCTGCGAAATCGCCGGTCTCGAACGGATTGTGCATGTAAAAAGCTCTCTTATGCCCTGAGGAAAATCGTGGCCCGCGCCGCCAACATCGGCGCTCGCCGCCGGCAGTTCAAGCCCCGCCGCGTGTCGGCGCGGGATGCGACAGATAGGCCAGCCGCCGCACCTCCCGCCGCCCGCGCACCACCGTATCCAGGATGAGTCCTGCAAAACCGTTGAGGGCCGCCAGGATCATCAGCCCGGTGACCAGGATCGCGGTCGGCACGCGCGGCACCAGCCCGGTGTGCATGTAGGTGATCGCCAGCGGCACCGCCAGCACCACCGCCAGCAGCGCCAGCACGGTGCCGATCGCCCCGAAGAACCACAGCGGCCGCTCGATCCGGTACAGCATCGCGATCGTGCGCAGGATACGCCAGCCGTCGCGATAGGTGCTCAGCTTCGATTCCGACCCGTCCGGCCGCGCGAAATAGGGCGTCTCCACCTCGCCCAGCGGCATCTTCAGCTCCAGCGCGTGGACGCTGATCTCGGTCTCGATCTCGAAGCCGACCGACAGCACCGGGAAACTCTTCACGAACCGTCGCGAGAAGACGCGGTAACCGCTCAGGATATCGGTGAAACTCCGCCCGAACAGCTGCGCCAGCATCCCCGTCAGCATCGCATTGCCGAACCGGTGCCCGCGGCGATAGGCGGCCGCCGCCTCGCCGATCCGGGTGCCGACGATCATGTCGAGCTGTTCGTCGACCAGCCGCGCGACCATCGCCGGCGCGCTGGCCGCGTCATAGGTCGCGTCGCCGTCGGCCATGACATAGACGTCGACGTCCACGTCGGCGAACATCCGGCGCACCACCGCGCCCTTGCCCTGGATCCGCTCGGTCCGGACGATCGCGCCCGCCGCGCGCGCCACATCCACCGTGCCGTCGCGGCTGTTGTTGTCATAGACGTAGATCGCCGCGTCGGGCAGCGCGGCGCGAAAACTCGCCACCGTCTGCGCGATCGCCGCCGCCTCGTTATAGCACGGCAGGATCACCGCCACGCGCAGCCCGGTCTGCCGTTCCATCATTTGTTTCCCATGTCCGTCACGATGCCGGCTGCACCGGCAGCGGTTGCGGGACCGTTACCGTCAGCCGCCCCGCTTCCGCCACCATCATCACCGCCGCCGGCAGCAGCAGCGTTACCAGCATCAGGTCGCGTCGCACCCGCCACAGCCGCCGCACGCCCGGATCGGCGAGCAGCAGCGCCA